>JADJTD010000001.1:3350000-3650000 GCA_016711345.1 Chloracidobacterium sp. | reverse complement strand
GACGAACCGACTGCAGGGCTTGATCCGCCGACTGCGAGAACCATATGCGAACTGGCAATTAAACTTCGCGACCTCGAGGATGTATCATCTATATTTGTAACGCACGAGATGAACAATCTTGAATATATCTCTTCTGAATACACTGTGCTGGACCGCAAGGGAAAGGTGCATTTTGAACTCGAAGGCGAACGATTGTGCTTAATAAATACCGAGGTAATGATGCTGCGGAACGGTAAGATCATCTTTAGCGGAAAGGACGAACAACTTCGTGCCAATAGTGATTCTTACATACAGAGATTTATTCGAGGAAAGTAAAAAACGATGCCCAGACGTCAACAAAAACTTACCTTAAGTGAGCTTCGCGTGGGAATATTTATGCTCGGCGCGTTGCTGGTCACTGGTTTCCTGATCCTTAACTCAAGTGGGGGCTTTAATCCGTTTGAGAAAAAACTGCGGCTAAAGTCCCGATTCGAAAGCGCAGACGGCCTGCATCCGGGAGCCGATGTTCAGCTGGCTGGCGTTTCCGTTGGGAAGGTCGAGGACGTTAGGTTTCTTCCGCCTGACTCGCCCGCAGGACAACGGATCGAAGCGACGCTTGCAGTAGTCCAGGAATTGGACAACAAGCCAATTTCCGACCTGATCCGTACTGATTCTCGTGCACAATTGGTCGCTACGTCGATCCTCGGCAACGACAAGATGATAAACATCATTCCCGGCACGTCAAAAGGCAGTCCTATCGTCAATGGTGCTTTGCTCGATTCAAGCGCGGGAAATTCGTTAACCCAACTGACTGAAACCGGAAATGATCTGCTCAAAAAGATCAATGAGATCGCTGTTCCGGCAAATGATATTCTGAACAAGGCTAACCAAGGCGACGGCACACTTGGCCGCATTATCAATGATGAATCGCTCTATAAAAGTCTCGACAGCGCCGTCCTTGAAACTCGAGCAACGATGACGCGCCTGCAAACTACGATAGACAAAATAAATAAGGGCCAGGGCAGCGCAGGCAAATTGGTGAACGATCCCGCTCTTTACGATAGTTTGAATAAAACAGTAGCGCAGTTGGAAGCTATCTCAGGCGATATCAAAGCCGGACGCGGCTCCGCGGGGAAATTTGTCAATGATGACGCTTTGTATTTAGAGACTCGCGATGCAGTGGCTAACCTAAAAGTTTCGGCGGAAAAGATCTCGGCGATCGCCGATGATGTAAAACTAATAACGTCTGACATTCGAGACGGTAAAGGTTCAGCCGGAAAATTGTTCCGAGACGACAAGTTATACGACGAGACGAAAGATGCTATTGCCCGCTTCGCCGCAACAACTGTCCGTATCGAAGCGATACTCGCCGATGCACAGGCAGGCAAAGGAACGATCGGACGCCTTGTAACCGACGAAACGCTTTACAACAGCATTAATCAAACCGCTAATAACGTAAACACCCTATCGAGCGAAGGCACGAAACTTCTCTATGATTTTCGGCAGAATCCTAAGAAATTCCTACGCATTAAATTGGCGTTGTTTTAGAAGTTACTTACAAATAAAAAAGACAGGTACAAAACCTGTCTTTTTTATTTCGATGGTGCTCAGGGCGAGACTCGAACTCGCACGGATTACTCCACACGCCCCTCAAACGTGCGCGGCTACCAATTACGCCACCTGAGCAGTATCTTTCTCAAATCTGAGATATCAGATCTGAAATTTGAAATATCAAAATTACTTGTTCGCCGGAGAACCTTCAGTGGGCTCGGACGTATTTGCATTGGCATCGGCCGGTGCAGCAGTATTCGAGTTAGCATCCGTTGATGTCGCCGTGTTTGAATTTGCATCATCGGGGTTTGCATCAATCGAAGCCGGAGCTTCCGTCGGTGTTTCCGGAATGCTGTTCAAAACCGAGACGTTACCGGTCAAAGCAGGCATCGCCAGCAACAATGCTGATAACATAAACATTGACGCTGCTGCGATCGTCACTTTTGACAACACCGTTGCGGTTCCGCGCGGACTCATTGCCGAACTCGAAACATTGCTGGTGAACAAAGCTCCTGCATCAGTCTTACCAGGCTGCAACAAGACCGCAGCGATAAGCACAAAACAAGAAAGGAAAAATAAACCGTATAAAAAATAAACCATCTTAATTACGTCCGTAGTTTACGATCTGAGCGAAGCTCCCCGCTTCGAGACTCGACCCTCCGACCAATGCACCATCCACATCCGGCTGCGACATAAGTGTCGCGATGTTGTCCGGTTTTACCGATCCGCCATAGAGAATACGAACTTTGTCCGCTGTTTCGCCGGCGTGTGTTTCGGCAACGGTTCGGCGAATGAAGCCGTGCATTTCTTGAGCCTGTTCGGGCGTCGCGGTTTTACCCGTTCCGATCGCCCAGACAGGCTCGTAAGCGATTATGATACGTTCCATATCCGCAACTGTCAAACCGTCTAACCCGCTTACCAGTTGTCTTTTAACGACACTTTCAGCCTGTCCGGCATCTCTCTCATCAAGCATTTCGCCCACACATACGATGGCTGTCAACCCAGCCGCAAGGGCAGCTTTCGTCTTTCTATTTACCGATTCGTCGGTCTCCCCATAAAACTGCCGCCGCTCGCTGTGGCCGATAATAACGTATCGACAGCCGACATCCTTTATTATCGTTGGAGAGATCTCGCCTGTGTGAGCACCAAATTCGTTCCGAGCAGCGCAATCCTGAGCCGCCAGACCTATATTCGAACCTTCGAGCCGGTCGGCAACAGTTTTCAATGCCGTAAAAACCGGAGCAATTACAATTTCGCAATGATTAGCGTTTGCCACAAGCGGTTTTAACGCAAGCGCAGTGTCAACTGCCTCTCCGAGCAGTTTGTACATTTTCCAATTTCCGGCGATTACGGGTTTTCTCATATTTTTACTTATCGTTCAGTGCGGCTACGCCCGGAAGCACGTCACCGGCCAAAAACTCTAGTGTTGCTCCGCCGCCGGTTGAGATGTGGCTTATTTTTTCGTTAAGGCCTGCCTGATTTACGGCAGAGACTGAATCGCCGCCGCCGACGATTGATATTGCTCCGTTGTCGGTAGCGTTAGCGACTGCTTTTGCTATCGCGACTGTGCCTTCGTCAAACGGCTTTTCTTCGAACATTCCCATCGGCCCGTTCCAGACGATCGTTTTTGCTCCTTCGAGGGCTTGTTTGAATATTTCAATTGTCTCGACGCCGATATCGAGGCCTACTAGTCCCGCGTTTGTAAATGCGACAGGAATGGTCTTTCGCGAATTAAGCGGGTCATAGCTATCGACGACCTGATGATCGGTTGGCAGTATCAATTCGACGCCGGCATCCTTTGCCATTTGCTCGATCTCGAGCGCTTTTGGCATCATTTCGTCCTCGACCAGCGATTTACCGATGGTAAAGCCTTGAGCCTTAAAGAACGTGTATGCCATTGCTCCGCCGATCAGCAGCTTATCGACTTTGCGGTTTATAAGCGATTCTATGACAGGTATCTTGTCCGAGACCTTTGCACCGCCTAAAATAGCCACGAACGGCCTTTCCGGGTCATGCAGAGCTTTTCCGAGAAAATTAAGTTCTTTCTCCATCAACAGCCCTGCAACGCAATCATCAACATAATGCGTTATGCCTTCTGTCGAAGCGTGTGCTCGATGTGCCGTACCAAAAGCATCATTTACATAAACGTCAATCTCTTCTGCAAGTAATTTCGCGAATTCTGGGTCATTCTTTTCCTCGCCCGGATGCAGCCTAAGATTTTCATACATTATTATTTCACCATTGACCATCGCATTTTTCATAGAAAACATGTCCATCGCATCATCGACATCTTCAAAATGTATGGATTTGCCGAGCAATTTTGATAAATATTCAGCGACAGGCCGCAGACTGTATTTTGCCGGATCATACGGCAAGCCTTTTTCCTCAGTCTTCTTTTTGTCCTTTAACGGGCGTCCCAAGTGCGAAGCCAAAATGACCTTTGCTCCTTGTTCGACGGCATACTGAATCGTCGGCATGGCTCCGAGAATGCGAGTATCGTCGGAGATTTTCCCATCTTTGATCGGCACGTTGAAATCAACACGCATAAAAACCCGTTTGCCGGACAATTGGACATCTTTTATGGTTTTCTTATTCATCAGTCTATGCCCTTACTTAGTTCGGGCTTCTACAACCGGTTTATTTATCGAGACCAACCTGTGTTCTTGACATTATCTTGTCGTTCTTAAAAGTAAGTATGATCGACTTAAAATTGTCGCCTTCCCATTTATTGACCGAAAAACGCATCCCTCCGCCGCTTGAGCTGCTGATCTCGACACCTTTTCCGCCGAGAATGCTCTCAACCTCGGAACGGTCCATATCCATCTTGAGACGGTTGTAATTCTCCAGAGTCAGGTAGCTTTCCGATTTTCCGGTTTTAAGCGGCGTTGACGAAGATGTTGGTGATGCCGATGGCTTTTGTGTTGGCAGGCTGGGCCATTCAGAACTTACAGAAGATTGCTGGCTTCGCAGAAACAAAAAGCCGGCGATCGAACCTCCACCACAAAGCAGAATCGAAACCCCAAGTATGAGCAACACCCAAATCCACGCGTTTGAAGATTTCCGAGTCGTTTGGGATTGTTGCATCGGTGTCTGCCATTGAGTCGGAGCGGCCTGCTGAGTTCCGGTTTCACTTGGAGATGGCATCACAACTGTCGGAGCAGCTTGATCCGTGACGTTGAGCGCACTTCCGTCATCAAGACAAAAATTCAGATTATTGTCTTCGTACGTTTTGCGGCATTTCGGACAAATTTTCATCTAAGATCAAAGGCCTTTTTCGGCGACGAACCTTACGAGATCACGCACACGGCATGAGTAGCCCCATTCGTTGTCGTACCACGAAAGCACCTTTATACATGTGCCGCCGATGACCTTTGTATTCTCGGCATCAACGATCGACGAATTCGAATTGCCTTTAAAGTCAATGGAAACCAATGGTTCTTCGCTGAATGCCAAAATCCCTTTAAGTTCACCGTGTGCGGCTTCTTTTAGGATCGCATTGACCTCTTCTGTCGAGGTTTCTTTTTCGACATTCATCACTACATCGACAAGCGAAACGTTCGGCGTCGGAACACGAACTGAAATGCCGTCAAACTTTCCTTTTAATTCAGGAATTACAAGAGCTATGGCCTTAGCGGCACCGGTCGAGGTCGGGATCATCGACAAAGCAGCAGCACGCGCTCGGCGAAGGTCTTTATGCGGCAGATCAAGCAACTGCTGATCGTTCGTGTAGCTGTGGATCGTATTCATCAAAGCGCTTTTGATACCGAATTTCTCATGAATGACCTTCGCAACTGGAGCCAAACAGTTCGTTGTGCATGAGGCATTCGAAATGATGTGATGGCTTGCTGCATCGTACATTTTCTCATTTACGCCTAGTACGATCGTGATGTCTTCGCCTTTTGCGGGAGCAGAAATAACGACCTTCTTCACGCTGCCGCGAATGTGCTTGCCCGCATCCTCCGCCTTGGTAAATCTTCCGGTTGATTCGATAACAATATCGGCACCGACCTCTTCCCACGGTATCAGCGCGGGATCCTTTTCAGAAAACACGCGAAAACTGTCGCCCTCGACCTCGATCTTGCCGTCACCCGCAGTGATCTTGTGGTCTAGATTGCCCATTACCGAATCGTATTTGAGCAAATGTGCAAGCGTTTTGGTATCCGTAAGATCGTTTACCGCAACTAGATCGATATCCGAATCGCCCAACCACGTCCTGACAACCGAGCGTCCGATGCGTCCAAAACCATTTATACCTACTTTTATAGCCATTGTTATCTAAATTCCTCCCAAAAAGTGCGTATATTAAAATCTTGAAGATACCGCAAATTTGCCTAGATTTCAAAGGGCGGCCAATAAGCGTGCGGTCAATTTTGAAATGTAACTTGGTCCCGACACTTTTGTCCGGTCTGTCAGGAGCTTGTCCAATCGCATGGTTATGATGATGTCCCAGTGTCCCACCGTTTTTTCGCAAAAATCGTGCACCAAACGTTCCGCACCGTTCCACCTTAAGGTGGAACGGTGTAAACCTTGACGTTGAACGACTTAGGACGTATAAAACGCCCGCATTCCACGATTTTTTGAAAAAAATAAGACTGCAGGTTACAACACCGGTAACTGTTGCAATCACTAATGTTACGGTTAGCAAGGACCCGTGAAACACCGACTCTTTGCTGGAACGCTATTTCCAAATAAAGACCGCAGACCTAAGACTCCAGACCCCCAAATTTGTCAAAGATCCCAAATCGCCATACAGCAATTCCCGCATCACCCTAGCGCATTTCGAGACAAATTGGAAGACCAACTTTCCCGATATGACGTAATTTTCTTGAAATCACCCAACTTTCCGGGGCTGAATCAGCCAGTCGCTATCGCTCCCGGTGATGTGACAAGATTGTTGAAACAAACCTAAATTCGCGGGCGTAATAACGGATTAAGTTTTTTCTGGCATAATTAAGTGCGACCTACCAATGTGCCGAGGCAAAGGAAAATGAAATTTTTGCGATTAAATCCTACTTTAAGATTGACAGTATTCATTTGCGTTCTCGGCATTTCGGTGATGGCATCGCCGCAGACCGATACACGTACTAACGAAAATGTCAGCGACGACAAGATGACCGCATCTATTGCGAACATCCCGTCACAGCCGACAAATACGAGTTCCCTTAAAACGCGAAATGCGGCTACCGGACTTGCACGCGTCGGAGTTCAAACGGCACAGCCTTTAACACTTACGCTGCAGGATGCTATTCGCCGGGCTCTTGAGAGCAATAATGATATTGAGGTTTCTCGCGGCGATGTTCGTTTCCAGGAAACACAGGTTCGATCACTGAAGGGCATTTACGACCCTGTCTTTTCGGTGTCGCCAAATTATTCACGGAGCAGTACAACCGGTTCACCTGCTACGAATGATTTCCGTGTTAATGCCGGCCTCACGCAGTTCATTGAGCGGGGCGGCGGTAATTATCAGGCATTTTTCAACAATCAGCGAACTGAAAACGCTTTTAATCAGGCTCAGGTGAGTTCGGGCTCTGTCCAGGGCGGCACTGCGGTCTTTTCATCAAGCCTAGGCTTTACTTATACTCAGCCGCTTTTTAGAAATTTTCGGATAGACAGCAAACGTCATCAGATCATAATTGCCCAAAAACGTCTCGAACAAACAGATTCGGAATTTCGACTAACAGCAACGAGCACAATAACTCAGGTTCAGCGGGCCTATTGGGACCTCGTCTTCGCTTCGCGAAATCAGCAAAATCAGATCGCTAATGTTAACCTCGCAAAAGAAAATCTGCGTCAGGTCGAAGCGAAGATCGAGGCGGGTGCGGCGGCTCCGCTTGAACGAGCAGAGGTCGAAACAGAACTTGCGAATCGCGAAGGCGATCTTCTGCTTGCGACCCAGCAGGTTGGAATCGCTGAAAATCTATTGAAACAGTTAATCCTCCGTGACCCGCTTTCAAATGAATGGTCACAGTCATTAGTTCCGACTGACGCTCCTCAAGTTAGCCTGGATGCTCTCAACTTGGACAACGCAATGAAGGACGCGATGGACAATCGTTTTGAACTGCGACGGCTAAAGCTTCAGAAAGAGATCAACTCGACGGATATTCGTTTTTATAAAAATCAGACAAAGCCCCAGATCGACTTTAATTCGACATTTTCACTCGACGGCCTTTCACAAGGGGGAACATCTACAGATTCAACATTCGTTCCTCAGTTCACGGGCAATGATGAAATACTGCGACAAAAATTGAATCTGTTATTTGCTCCGGGTAGTCAGATCCCAAATCCGCTGATTGAGATTCCCGGCACGCCATCATTTTTGGTTGGCGGCTTTAATCGTTCGCTTGCAAATATATTCCGTAGCGATGCTCCCAATTTTTCATTGGGTGTTACGATTTCATTCCCATTCCGAAATCGCACTGCGAAAGCGAATCTCGACGGAGCACGAATACAAGAACAGCAGCTGGAAGCCCAAACCCGCGGCCAGGAACAGACAGTCATCGTCGAGGTGAGAAATGCCGTGCAAGCGGTTGAGACCGCGCGGCAACGTGTGCTGACCGCTCGTCGAGCAAGGCAAAATGCTGAGATACAATTGGCTGGGGAGCAGAAACTTTACGAGGCAGGCAGATCTACAACGTTTTTGCTTTTTCAGCGTGAGAACTCTTTGACCAACGCGAAAAATGCTGAGATACGAGCTGAGACGGATTTCAACAAAGCGGTTGCCGATCTTCAGCGTGTAACTTCAACTGCGTTTCGTGAAAATAACATCACGATAGATTCACCAGTTCCGGGATTGAAATAATTTGGGCAATGCAGAAGCCCGCACTTTTTTCTGGGCGATACATTCGATGTTGAGTGTATCGCCCTTACTTACGTGCGGGCTTGAGCAAGCTATTCTTATCTAAAACAGGTCTATTTTACCGTCGACCAGATTTACCATTGACTCGCCTTCGTTAAACATAAGACGTTCCCAAGTTAGCGGCGAAATTGATCCCGGCTTACCAATCGCAGTAAATCTGAGATTCAAGAGCAATCCATCACCCTCAATCGGCATCGCTCCGTAAACTGCGACTCTCAAGAGTCCAGGCTCAACCGAGTTGACCATTGCAGAAAGGCCGCGGCTGACTGTTCCTACGACGTCGACCGGTTTTTTCAGTGGCTGAATCACCGATGGGTCATATCTGAGATCAAACTCATATGAGATCACTCCCTTGTCAACTATGCCTTGGACGCTCACGGGAACGATCATGTCCCTCGCATTGCCAATTTCAATATTCGGCAAACTGACATTCATTGTCTTTTCCGGCCCACTCGTTTTAGCAGACCGAGCCGCAGAACTGGTCCAGTTGCCTGTAACCTCTCCCATGAGCAACGCCGAATAATCTTCGCCGGAAATACTCGACAACACAGAAGCGTAGATCTTATTTGCCGGAAGGAATTTCCAGTTTCCTGTCACTCCAGAAGGCGGTGTTTGTATCACATAGCTAGCAACTGCGGCCGCGTCAAAGGACGTTATCTGGCCGTTGTCGCTGGTATCAGCCACGATCAACTGGTTGCCGGTCAAAGTAAATGCTCCAGCGACATGCTGAGCGATCCTTGCGGCATCGAATGACGTAATGCCGTTCTGTCCGCCTGACTTAGTTGGCGTGACAGCATAAGAACCGGCTCCAAAACCAGAAAGTGAATAGCTGCCGTCGGGAAAATCACTTGTAGTTGAAACATTAGGCGATCCTGCTCCGCTCAACAACACATTTGAAACAAAACGCGGATTCGGCGATCCAGCCGCGTTGCCATATGTGATCGTTCCGCTTATCGCAACCGTCGGGGTTGGAGTGCTGGTAGGCGACGGAGCGATTTGGCTTGCAGCGGTGGCCGTATACGTCTGATCCCCTAAGCGTCCGTTATTGTTATTCGCCTGAATACCGGCGGCGTAGAACGTGACCGGCCCAACATCTGTTGCCGGAGCGGTCCAATCAAAAGTCCACGTTGCACCGTTGCCAGTTCCCGCAAAAGTTCCGGTCTGGGTGTGCGCCACATAAAATCGTGAATTACCAAAATCAGCGTAAGTGAATCCGTCCGTCGAGGTAAACGAGCCGGCGGCATTGTTCGTACCATCCAGTGCAGTCATTTGAAATCCCCATCTCAGCCGTGTCGCGTCAGTTGTTGAATGCTGAACACTAATTTGGTATGTCTGTCCAGGAATGTAGTTGGGCGGAGCCGTGATGGAGAGTAGTCCGATGCCGGCGTTCTGAGTATGGCAGTCAGTACAAGTGATTTCGCCGGGTGCTCCGGTGAAACTCACTGGAGGTCCTCCAGAAAATGACTCAGCAGTGGACACTATGCCGTTATCTATAAACAGCAATCCGATACCGAACGCTAGAAAACCGATTACAAGAACGATCTTTATCTTATTCATAGTCATTAAAATTTACTTTCTGATCAATGGCATAACAGGGACAAGTTAGGAGGGTCGGAAAATATGATACTTCCGAAGGGTTTTTTTTGCAACCACTTTTCGCTGCCACCTTTGAATTCATTTGCAATTTTAACCTTTATCTTTCCCACCAACTCTGCGAAAATCCAGTGGATGAACATCTCAGCCGTGATCATTGCCGGAAATGAGGAAAGCAAGATAGCCGATGCTATTAGCTCGGTCAACTGGGTCGATGAGGTTCTCGTTGTCGATTCAGAAAGCACCGACAATACTCGTGCGATCGCAGAAGGGATGGGTGCTAACGTAATAACAAGGCCATGGCCCGGTTTTTCGGCTCAGAAGCAGTTTGGCATTGAAGCGGCATCTTTCGACTGGATTCTTAGCCTTGACGCAGACGAGCGCATATCGCCAGAGTTGCGTGATGAAATTCTAAACTTACGAAACGTTCCGATGAGTCTTAGGGCAGACGGCTACAAGATGCCGAGGCTTTCCTTTTATATGGATCGAGCGATCAGGCACAGCGGATGGTATCCTGATTGGCAGCTTCGCTTTTTCAACCGTCAAAAAGGAAAATGGAAAGATGTTTTGGTACATGAGTCATTTCAAATGACAGCGGACGCAAAGGTCGAAAAGTTAAAACACAACATTCTTCACTACAGTTCCGAAGGAGCTCAACATCATCACGAAATGATCGGTAAAAGATATGCTCCGCTTGCGGCACAGCAGTTATTTAACGAAGGTGTTATGACCTCACCTATTAGCATCGCACTCGCGGGGCCCGTAGCTTTTTTCTCGACCTTTTTTCTCAAACTGGGATTTCTTGATGGCCTGCCCGGCTATTGCATCGCCCGTTTTGCCGCTCAACATGCGTTTATGAAAAAATTATGTTTGTGGGAGATCCAAAATGCAAAAAGGTAGTTTTAAGCCGTCATTACAACTATTGAGAGACTCGACTCATCTAAATCTTTTAAGGACAGACAGCTTACGGTATATTTTTTTATGATCATGCATCTCACAAAATTTTGCTTTGCACTTGTATTCACCATCTTGTTCGCTGGGGTTGATGCCTATTCGCAGAAGGGTGTTGACTCGCAAACGCAAAAGATCAAGGACGATGGCAACAAAGTCACGACTCGAAGTAGCGACGCGACTCGTTCATTTGATTGGGGCAAGGGCAAGACTAAAGTTCGCGACCGCCTCGCAAACCCTTATAAACTGGCTTCGCGTCGCGATGTGTTGATTGAGACTATTGTTGAAGTCCTCCGTGAAAATAATATTATTGTCGATGATGCTTCCACCCGGATGAAGGACGGAATTATTATTACTCAGCCTTTTGTTTTTGCGAAAGGTTCCGTAATTGCGCAGAACGAGTTGAATCGTTACGCCGTTCTCGACTCATCTTATTCCACATGGACACGGGCTCGATACACTCTGACCATCGAGGTGCAATCTATCGACGGAGTGCAGAACAATGTCTCTGTGGTTGCCAAGATCGAGGGGCGCTCGGGCAATGGGTTGATGTCAGAGTGGCTGACACTACGCAGTTCCGGGGCTGCAGAAGACGAGTTTATTTCAAAGTTGGTCGAACGTGTAACTGGTTCCTCACCTGAACCGGTTCAGGATACACTTCGATAGGATTTTTTGGCCATGCGATTAATTGATCGAGTAATTCTGATTCTCTCATTTTTTGTTCTAGGCGTTTTGACCGCATTCGGACAAGGTGCGGATGGAAAACCGATCTTTGGAAACTTAAATGAGTGCGAGAGCCTCGAACGAAATCTTAGGGGAACGTGCATCACTCTGCGCATTAAGAGGGAAGAGAAAGAGCACGAAGAAATGCTCGAACGAGCTGAAGAAGTCCTCCGACTCTCCGACCGTCTCGAAAAGTCGTTTGCCCAAAACGGAAATCTATCCCAGACTGACCGTGCGGCGCTTGAGGCTGTTGAGAAAGCTGTCAAAAAGATCCGCAGCGAGCTCGGCGGCGATGGTGATGACGAAAAGATCGACGATATCTTACCGGCAGGTAAGAATGCTTCATTTGCCGACGCTGTGGATACCCTCAAAACTTTTTCTGCGAGTCTTGTGGAAGAGCTAAAAAAGACAAGCCGCTTGACCATTTCGGCGACAGCGATCCAAACTTCAAATGCTGTTCTGACGGTTACTCGTTTTTTGCGTATTAAGAACTGACCTTTGTCGCTGTATGAAGTTTTTCTCAGGTTTAATTTTTCTGGTCCTTGTCCTCTCGCTCAATGTTCCCAATTTCTACGCTCAAACAGACGATGATGCCATTAGTGTCGAATCCTCGATCGTTGTTCTCAACGCTTCTATCACCGACTCGTCCGGAAAGGCAGTAGGCGGCCTTACTCAAAAACTGTTTCATATTTTCGAAGACGGTGTCGAACAAAAGATCGAAACATTTGATACCCAAGAAACGCCGTTTGCGGCCGTGATCCTGCTTGATACGTCGGGCAGCATGGAAAATAGGGTTTCGCTTGCAAGAGCGGCAGCCATCAATTTTCTGGAAAGACTGCGAGTGACAGATAACGCGACAATTTACAATTTCAGTTCAAAGGTCGAATTGGTACAGGATTTTTCGAATAGCCGCGATATTCGCTATCAGGCGTTCGATCTTAAAGCCGACGGGATGACCGCACTTAATGACGCTGTTTACAAAGCGGCTGAAGTTCTCTCAAAGCGGCTGGAAAAGCGCCGTGCGATCATCGTTTTGTCAGACGGGGCCGATACGATGAGCAAAGTCTCGGAGAGCAAATCTCTCAAGGCGGCTCTGTCCGTTAATGCAATGATCTTCGCCGTAGATATGTCGTCGCCAGATCTTAAACCCAACGAACGAACACAAAATCGTGGTACTCTGACAAACTTTGCGGAGAAAACAGGCGGGCGTTATATTTCAACACCTGGCGGCATCGCGATGCGAGATGCGTTTACTCGAATCGTCGAGGAACTCGGCACCCAATACACGCTCACCTATCAACCATCGAACATAAAAAAAGACGGCAAATGGCATGCGATAGAGCTGCGGGTTTCAAAACCCAATCTCGCTATCCGCACTCGCAAAGGCTACAACGCTCAAAAGAAGTAACCACCAAATCTTATTTGGTCGTTTTATTTTTCTTCTTGTCTTTGTGTCGCTCGAAAGCAAATTGAATGAGTTCGTCAATGACTTGGGGAAAAGCCTTTCCGGTGCCGGCCCACATTTTTGGAAAGCCCGAAGCGTCGGTGAGACCGGGCATTGTATTGACCTCATTTACCAATAACGCTCCGTTGTCATTACGCAAAAAGAAGTCAACCCGAGCAAGCCCCGAACCGTCGATCGCCTTGAAGGCGGTGACGGCCATTTGCCGTATTCTGGCAGAGAGCTCCGGAGAGACCGGAGCGGGCACGACGAATTCGTTGTTACCAGTTCCCGAATATTTTTCGGTGTAATCAAGGAACGCTTTCGACGAATCTCGAATTATATACTCGCCGGGCAAACTCGCTTGCGGCAGATCGTTGCCAATGACGGCACATTCGATCTCACGCATTTCAAGGCCCTCCTCAACAATGATCTTGCGGTCGTATTCGGCAGCCAGAGAAATTGCTTCGGCAAGACTCGCAGGATCAACTGCTTTTGAAACGCCAACGGACGAACCTAAATTTGCAGGTTTCACAAAGCAGGGAAAACCAAGTTTGTTTGCAACTTGTGTTAGCGTTGCTTCGCGGTTGCGAACCCATTCGTCCCGAAGAAACCACACGTAATCACATAGAGGCAATCCGGCGTCGCGAAACAGCGTTTTCATAAACGCCTTGTCCATACCGGTCGAACTCGCAAGTACGCCGCAGCCCACATACGGCAGGTCAGCCATTTCAAACAGACCTTGAATGGTGCCGTCCTCTCCGTAAGTGCCATGCAAAACGGGAAAAATGACGTCTAACGAGGTAGGAGACAGAAGACGGGAAACTGGATAAAGAAGTTCCTTGTGATTCTTCGTCTCTTGCGTTCCGCCGTTCTCGAAAAACGCCCGCGACTTTTCGGCGTCAAGCCACACGCCTTCGGGCGTGATGGCAATCGGCACGATCTCATATTTCTCTGGATCAGCCTGCTCGATGACCGTCTTCGCCGATCGGATCGAGATCTCATGCTCACCCGAACGCCCGCCAAAAATTACTCCAACACGTGTTTTCATAGTTTAGTAAGCTCTGGCAAAGATTACTCGCTTATTTGAGGCTGAACCCGAATATACACATTTCCCGCTTTCTTCCACCGCGTCGAGCGGGATGCAGCGGATCGTGGCTTTAGTTTCGGTTTTGATCTTTTCTTCGGTTTCCGAAGTGCCGTCCCAATGTGCCGAGATAAAGCCGCCTTTTTCGATCTGACCCTTGAATTCATCCCACGTATCGACACGAAAAGTATTTTCCTCGCGAAAGTTCAGAGCTTTCTGATAAATAGTTGCTTGGATTTCATCGAGCAGAGCCGTGACGTGTTCGACGATGCCTTCAAGCGGTTGCGATTCTTTGGTCAGAGTGTCGCGGCGGGCGACTTCGACGGTGCCGTTCTCAAGATCTCGCATGCCCATCCCGAGACGAATAGGAACACCGCGAAGTTCATACTCGGCAAACTTCCATCCGGAACGCTGATTGTCGGCGTCGTCGTATTTGACCAAAACCCCGGCGGCCTTTAACTTCTCAAACACTGGCGCGACCTTTTCGGAGATCGTTGCGAGATCCTCGGGAGTTTTGTAGATCGGAATAATAACGACCTGGATCGGAGCGAGTTTTGGCGGCAGGACGAGTCCCTGATCGTCGGAGTGCGCCATGATGAGAGCACCCATCAGTCGCGTCGAAACGCCCCAGCTCGTCGCCCACGGAAACTCAAGCTGATTTTCTTTATTTACAAACTTAACATCGAATGACTTAGAAAAATTCTGTCCAAGAAAGTGCGACGTGCCGCATTGGAGAGCTTTGCCGTCTTGCATCAGTCCTTCGATGCAGTAGGTTTCGACGGCTCCGGCAAAACGCTCGTTCGGCGTTTTCAAACCACGCAAAACAGGCAGGCCGATCCATTCCTCCGCAAATGTCGCGTAAACGCCGAGCATTCGCTCGGTCTCTTCGATAGCCTCGGCTTCCGTCGAGTGAGCAGTGTGGCCTTCTTGCCATAGGAACTCGGCCGTGCGAAGAAAAAGCCGTGTTCGCATTTCCCAGCGAACGATGTTGCACCACTGATTAATGAGCAGTGGCAGATCGCGCCACGATTGTATCCAGTTTTTGTAGGTGTTCCAAATGACGGTTTCGGATGTCGGGCGAATTATCAGTTCTTCTTCGAGTTTGGCGTTCGGATCAACCATCAGCCCGCCATTCGGATCAACTTTGAGGCGATAGTGCGTAACGACCGCACACTCTTTTGCAAAACCTTCGGCGTGTTCCTCTTCTTTTTCGAGAAAAGATTTAGGCACGAAAAGAGGGAAGTATGCATTCTGATGCCCGGTCGCTTTGAACATATCGTCCAACGCACGCTGCATCTTTTCCCAGATCGCGTAACCGTAAGGCTTGATGACCATACAGCCGCGAACGGCTGAATTCTCAGCCAAATCGGCACGTTTGACGATCTCGTTATACCACTCGGAATAGTTTTCCGATCTTTTTGGAAGCCCTTTACTCATAAAATACTATTATCCACGGAGTTCACAGAGAACATTGAGATAAAACAAGAATAATAAGGCAATTACATTCAAGACACAATTTGCCATTTTCATAGTTTGTGTTTTACTCTGCGTCTTTGAGTCTCTGTGGTAAAGTAACTTCTTTATGAGCGAATTCTCTCTGGATTTCCAAGATACAGCAACGGCATTTGCGGACAAATCCGATTCACAGCTAAACGAGAAGTACCGGCTGTTTAAAATGTTGAATTCGCCGTTCATGAATGCGGTCGGTTCAACGGCGGCAAGATTTGCTTTATCCATCGGATTGCCGGTCCAGGGATTGATCAAGGCAACGATCTTTGAGCAATTCTGCGGCGGCGAGACTATCGAGGAATGTGAGAAAGCGATTTCCAATCTCGGCCGTTCAAACGTTGGTACAATCCTCGATTATTCCGTCGAGGGCAAATCTACCGAGGAAGACTTTGACCAGACGAAGGATGAGATCATTCGCACAATAGAACGTGCAAAAAATGATCCTAATATTCCTTTTGCGGTTTTCAAGGTAACAGGAATCGCCCCTCTCGGCACATTGGAGCGTCTGAGCAATAAGAAAAAATTAGATGCCAAGAGTCAGGCAAAATGCGAACGCATACACAATCGCGTTGATGAGATATGTGAATATGCCTACTCTGCCGGCCAGCCGATTTTTATCGACGCTGAGGATTCGTGGATACAAGATGCAATTGATCGTCTTGCGATAGAGATGATGGAAAAATACAATCGTGAGCGACCTATCGTCTTTAACACGATTCAAATGTATAGAACCGACCGTTTGCAATATCTAAAAAACAGCCGGCGCCAGGCGAGGCTCGACGGCTATATCATGGCGGTCAAACTTGTTCGCGGCGCTTATATGGAAAAAGAACGCGATCGGGCCAGGGAAATGGGATATCCCTCACCTATACATGCAACGAAGGCGGACACCGATGCGGATTATAATGCCGCGATCGAATATTGTTTGCGTCATTTCCAAACTATGTCCTTCGTTGCCGCGACGCACAACGAGGACAGTACGAAATTTCTTGCCGAACAAATGCACGATCTCGAAATATCGTCAGATAATCCGAGCATATTTTTTTCTCAACTTTATGGCATGGGAGACAACATTTCTTATGTGCTGGCAGCAGGAGGTTATAACGTATCGAAATATGTTCCGTACGGCCCTGTGGCCGAATCTATCCCATATTTGATCCGCCGTGCGGAGGAAAATTCGTCGTCGGCGGGCCAGGTCAGTAGAGAACTCGAGATGATTGAACGGGAACTGAAACGCCGAAAAATATAAACATACTTAACCGCTGGTTAAGCTCATCGCAAGCCAAGCATCAAGCGCACGGAGCGATCGGACACTTCACGATCAAGATCACTTCTCCATTTATTCAGTGGTTCCACATCCTGATCGGTCAGCGGAACATTCGCTATTCTTGCAACTTGAGTACTCTCGAAAGCTCGATTTGTCAGAGCGATGTGTAGCTTGCTTATGGTTAGACGTTTGGGTTCGTTGGTACTCGCTTCCGCACTATCGACATCTGGAAAGAAATCGCTATATGCGGCAACATGCCAGACTTTGGTATTATCGAGCTCGTCCGTTGCAAGCATACGCAAAAGTGCAAAGCCACTTTCCAACTGAAAAACAAGAAAATCACCTGCCTGAAAATTCTGGGACATAAAACAAGATTAGCATACGACGAAGTTTGCTTATAAAATCGTAGTATATGAATGCCAATCTCGACAAAAATGCATTGCTCAATTTCGCCATCGAGGAAGCTCGAACAGGACTCGCTGAAGGCGGCGTCCCAATCGGTGCGGCTCTTTTTGATGCCGAAGGCAATCTATTAGGCCGCGGCCACAATCGGCGCGTGCAGGAAAGCGACCCGTCGATCCACGGCGAAACCGACGCATTTCGGAAAGCGGGCCGCCAGCGCAGCTACAAAAATACGATTATGGTCACAACGCTTGCCCCGTGTTGGTATTGCAGCGGCCTTGTGAGGCAATTCGGCATCGGTACCGTTATTGTCGGTGAATCGGTGACTTTTCGGGGCGGTATCGAATGGCTTCGCGAGAATGGCGTAGAAGTAATTGAAATTGATTCTACGGAGTGTAAGGAACTGCTCGGCGGATTTATTGCTGAACACCCCGAGATCTGGAATGAGGATATTGGAAAAGAATAAACTTAAACTCTAAACAAATAGCTCTTTAAAACCATGCCAAAGACAATCTCAGCGGACGAAGCCGTAAAAGCTATCAAGTCAGGCGACCGTGTATTCATCCATGGGGTAGCGGCTGCACCGGCAACTTTAATACAGGCAATGACCGATCGTGCCGATGAACTCCGCAATGTCGAGATCGTTCATTTGCACACTGAGGGTACTGCTCCGTATTCGGAACCGCGCTACACCGAAAGTTTTCACGTAAATGCTTTTTTTGTCGGTGCAAATGTTCGAAAGGCTGTGCAGGAAGGACGCGGCGATTACATTCCTGTTTTTCTGTCGGAAATACCGGCACTTTTTCGCAAAAACGTGCTGCCGCTGGATGTAGCTTTGATCCATGTTTCGCCGCCGGACAAACATGGTTTTTACTCGCTCGGTGTTTCGGTTGACATTGCCCGTGCTGCCGTTGAATGTGCTAAATACGTCATCGCCCAAGTAAATCCTCAGATGCCTAGGACTATCGGTGACGCCCTAGTTCGCCCCTGCGACATCGATGCTCTTGTAGAAGTCGATGAACCTCTCCCCGAAGCCCCGGCTCCCAAATTGACAGATATCGACAGCGCTATCGGACAACATATTTCAGGCATGATCGATGACGGTGCGACCCTGCAAATGGGTATAGGATCAATTCCCAATGCCGTGCTTTCGGCGATCACGGATCACCAGCATCTCGGGATCCATACCGAAATGTTTTCTGACGGCCTGATCGATCTCGTTGAACGCGGGGTCGTCACTGGTGAAAAGAAAAAAAAGCATCCCGGCAAGATCGTTGCCGGATTCGTAATGGGAACACGGCATGTCTATGATTTTATTGACGACAATCCTCAGGTCCTAATGCTTGATATCGCCTACGTCAACGACAGCGCAGTTATTCGCCGCAATCCAAAAGTGACCGCTATAAACAGCGCTATCGAGGTTGATCTGACAGGACAAGTCTGTGCTGATTCGATCGGAACATACCAGTATTCAGGCGTCGGCGGCCAAATGGATTTTATTCGCGGTGCTTCATTGTCCGAGGGAGGCAAGCCGATCATCGCATTGCCCTCTACCACCAAACGCGGCGATAGCAAGATCGTGCCTTTTTTGAAAGAGGGAGCGGGTGTTGTCTCGACTAGGGCACACATCCACTACATTGTCACGGAATATGGCGTTGCCAATCTTTACGGCAAAAATCTCCGCCAACGCGCGACAGAACTGATCCGCATCGCCCATCCCGACCATAGAGAGGCTCTGGAAATAGCGGCATTTGACCGGTTCAAATCGAATTGAATTTTGTTTGACGACTGTCAGTGATAGACTATTATTTTATTTAATTTCAATGGGAAACAACATTTATGTCTAATAATAAACAAGCAGTAATTATAAGCGCGGCAAGGACGCCGACAGGAAGATTTCAGGGACTATTAAAGGGCTTTTCAGCCCCAGATCTGGGAGCAATCGCTATCAGGGAAGCCGTCAAGCGAGCCGGCATTACGGGCGACAAGGTTGACGAGGTTATTATGGGTTGCGTTGTTCAGGCCGGAATCGGTCAGGCTCCGGCGAGGCAGGCGGCTTTGAAGGCTGATCTGCCGCCGGAAGTTTCGGCATTGACGATCAATATGGTTTGCGGCTCGGGTTTGCGTGCGGTTTCCTTGGCGTCGCAGGCAGTTCAGCTTGGCGATGCCGAATACGTCGTCGCGGGCGGGATGGAATCGATGTCGAATATTCCTTATGCGTTGCCGGGTGCTCGTGACGGTTATAAAATGGGCAATCAGACTGTCACCGATCTGATGATCCACGACGGTTTGTGGTGTCCGTTTGAGAATTGGCACATGGGCAACACAGGTGAACTCGTCGCCGAAAAATATCAGATCTCGCGTGAAGAGCAGGACGATTTTGCTTTTAACTCGCATAAAAAAGCTCACGAAGCACAGCAGGAAGGTCGGTTCAAAGATGAATTGGCTGCTATCGAAATTCCGCAAAAGAAAGGCGACCCTATTGTTTTGGATTACGACGAACCGGTGCGGCCCGAGACCACGGTTGAGAGTCTCGCCAAATTGCGTCCGGCTTTTAAGAAAGACGGCGGCACGGTTACGGCCGGTAATGCTCCAGGCGTCAACGATGGTGCCTCGGCCCTGGTCGTAACATCAGCAGAAAATGCAGCGAGTTTGGGCATTGAACCGCTCGGTCGCGTGGTAGCATCAGCTACTTCAGGCATCGAACCGAAACTCATAATGATGGCGCCGGTCAAAGGCGTTCAGAATGTGCTCGCGAAAGCCGGATGGGATATGAAGGACGTCGATCTTTTTGAGCTGAACGAAGCGTTCTCCGTGCAGGCACTTGGAGTAATGAAAGAACTCGGCCTCGATATGGAAAAGGTCAACGTCAACGGCGGAGCTGTCGCTCTCGGCCACGCTATCGGCAACTCTGGTGGACGTGTTTTGACCACGCTTCTTTACGAGATGAAACGACGCGGTGTAAAACGCGGCGTCGCGGCTCTTTGCTTAGGCGGCGGCAATTCGGTTGCCATGGCTGTTGAACGCGATTAGTTCGATTTTACGAACAAAATGGAAGTGTTTTCGTAGCTATTCTGGTGAGGGCTAACTCCTATGAATGCTCATGACAAAGCTCGATTACTCGGGCTATTCTTTTGGTTGTTTACAGCGTTTAATGTTCTGGTGGTCGGAATTATTGCGATCATTTATATTGCGTTGTTCGGGTTTATTTTTACTGCGACTCCACAAAAAGCAGGTGATCCGCCGCCAGAATTGATAATGGGCATTATCATGGCGGTTTTTATTTTTGTTCTGATCTTTACAGTTCTTTTCTCTGTGCCAAAGGTTGTTGCGGGATACGGGCTTCGAAAAAATAAACCATGGGCCCGAACATGGACGATCATCGCCTCGATCATGTGCTGCCTTTCATTTCCATTTGGAACTGCTATTGGCGTTTTCGGCCTGATCTTTCTTTTTAGTGATGACGGCAAGCGATATTTTGAGGACGCCGCATACAGAGACCAGTTGGCCGGAAGCAATGTTGCACCGCTGCCGCCAAATAGCTGGCAGTAATAGTGCTCCAGATCATCAGCAAATAGCGACTGGGATTAAGGGCGGCCGGAAGTTAATTCCGACCGCTCGTTTGTCTTGGTGCCGACTTTTCGATAGATTCTTATTTTGCTTTTAAACTTTAATTTGAGGAATTTATAAATGAATGAATTGATCGGTGTTATAGGTGCGGGAACGATGGGCAACGGTATTGCTCAAACAGCTGCAAGCGCAGGTTTTGACGTCGTGATTTGCGATGTAAACACAGAATTCGTCGAGCGTGGATTGGCGAATATCCGCAAGAGCCTTGATCGTTTTGTTAAGAAAGAAACAATGACTGAGGCTCAAAAATCAGATATTCTCGGTCGAATAACGACTACGACGAATCTCGATGATGTGAAAAACTGTTCGCTGATCGTCGAAGCCGCCTCGGAGAATTTCGAGATTAAAAAGGCGATATTTGAAAAGCTGGATCAAATTACTTCGCCGGATGCGATCCTGTCGTCAAACACGTCGTCTATTTCGATCACAAAGATCGCGGCTACTACAAAACGCCCCGACAAAGTTATCGGGATGCATTTCTTTAATCCGGTACCGCTTATGAAATTGGTTGAAGTCATCCGCGGAATTGCTACTTCGGATGAAACTTATGCCAAAATGAAGGGGCTGTCGGAAAAACTCGGCAAAGTTCCTGTCGAATGCAATGATTACCCGGGTTTTGTGTCAAACCGCGTGCTAATGCCGATGATAAACGAAGCCATTTTCGCCCTGCACGAAGGCGTCGCGACCAAAGAATCGATAGACGAGATAATGAAGCTCGGTATGAATCATCCAATGGGTCCATTGACACTCGCAGACTTCATTGGTTTAGACGTTTGCCTTGCAATACTTAATGTATTACATGAAGGCCTTGGCGACCCCAAATACCGTCCAAGTCCGCTACTCAAAAAGTACGTTGATGCCGGATGGCTCGGACGCAAGAGCGGCAAAGGATTTTACGATTACAATTAGTTTTTTGCCACAGAGGACACAGAGAACAGAGAAAATAGGTATTTTACCTCTGTGACCTCCGCGTCTCTGTGGCGTACTTTTTCTGGTCATTAAGGGATGCATCGAAACCTTCGTACATTTATTGAGTCTCTGAGAAATGAGGACGAGATTGTTGAAATCACGGCTGAAGTTGACCCGTATCTTGAGATATCCGAGATCCATCGCCGCGTGATCGATAGTCAGGGTAGGGCTTTGCTTTTTAACAATGTAAAAGGATCTGCATTTCCTGTTGTTACAAACCTATTCGGGACGAACAAACGCATCGATCTGGCATTTGGTAAAAAACCGTTGGAGTTTGTCCGTCGAGCGGTGGAAGCAGCCGAAAATCTATTACCACCGAAACTGAACAAGCTCTGGGAATATCGTGACCTAGCATTTTCTGCTCTTAAGTTCGGCACAAAAGCCACGCAAAACGCTCCGGTACTCGAAAACAGACAATCAGCCGTCAATCTCGAGAAATTGCCTTTTTTACAGCTCTGGCACGAAGACGGTGGACATTTCAACACGCTTCCGCTTGTTTATACCGAGAGTCCGACTGACAGTAAGCACAATCTTGGGATGTACCGGATGCAGCGTTACGACGCGACTTCGACCGGTATGCATTGGCAGATCGGCAAGGGCGGCGGCTTTCATTATTTTGAGGCTGAGAAGCAAAATAAAACCTTGCCAGTCACGGTCTTTCTCGGCGGAGCTCCGGCGATGATCCTTGCGGCGGTCGCTCCATTGCCCGAAGGTCTGCCAGAATTAATGCTTGCTTCGCTGCTAGCAGACGGCAAGATTGAAACTTCTGCAAATCCTCTAGGTGCTGATCGGCATCGTTTAATTGCTGAAGCCGAATTCGCGATCTGCGGTCACGTCCAACCTCACGAACGTCGTCCAGAAGGCCCTTTCGGCGATCATTATGGTTATTATTCGCTAGTACACGATTATCCAGTCTTTCACGCCGACGCCGTATTTCATCGCAAAGACGCGATCTTTCCCGCGACGGTTGTAGGTAAGCCTCGTCAGGAGGATTTTTTTATCGGCGATTATTTGCAAGATCTGCTTTCGCCGCTGTTTCCGCTGGTGATGCCTGCGGTTCGCGACCTGTGGAGTTACGGCGAGACCGGTTTTCATTCGCTTGCGGCTGCTGTTGTAAGAGAACGTTATGCACGTGAAGCCTTATCCGCGGGTTTCCGCATCCTTGGCGAAGGCCAGTTGACACTAACCAAGTTTCTGCTGCTGACCGATACGCCGCTAGACCTTCGTGACTTCAGATCGCTCTTTGAACACATCCTTGCCCGAGCTGATTGGCAGCGCGATCTGTTTATCTTCAGCCAAACAGCGTTCGACACATTAGATTACGCAAGCGGCAAGATCAATCACGGCAGTAAGGCCATCTTGATGGGTTTAGGAAAGGCAAAAAGAGAATTGAAGCGTGAATTTCACAGCGAACTTCCATCTGGCATTAAGCATGTCAAACCATTCTGCGGCGGCTGTCTCGTCGTCGAAGGTGAAACATACGAAAACGACAAAGATCTTGCCGACCATATTGCAAGATCAGGTAACTTCGACGATTGGCAGGTCGTGGTCGTTCACGATGATGCTAACTATGCGAGATCGACGGAACAATTTCTATGGGCAACCTGGACACGGTTTAATCCGGCAACCGACATCTTTGCAAAAGAAATAACGACCAGGAATAATCACATTGGCTATACTTCACCGATAGTCATAGATGCTCGAATGAAACCGTGGTATCCCAAAGAGGTCGAGGCTCGCGAGGATATCGTTGAGTTGGTAGATTCACGGTGGGGTGATTATTTTTGTTAGATTTCACCACAAAGTCACAAAGGACACAAAGAAATGAAAAATAAGATCCTTTACGGTTTTGTGATAATCAGCTTTGTCTCTCTGTGGTGTCTAGCATATTCATATTTCATCGAACCCAACCGTCTTGTCGTCACTTCTGAAACTTTGAAGATCAAGAACTGGAATCCTGCTTTCGACGGCTTAAAGATAGTCATGTTGGGAGACCTTCATGGCGGCTCGCATGGCGTTACTGAGGAAAAGATTCGCGCGATTGTCTTAAAGATTAATGAGCAAGACCCTGACGTTGTCGTTATGCTCGGCGATTATGTTTCGGAATGGAGCGACGGTAGTCTAAAAATGCCGGTAGAAACTATTGCCGCAAATTTGGCCGGCATAAACGCAACTTACGGCGTATTTGCAGTGCTCGGCAATCATGATGGCGACTATGATGATGATCGAGTAGCCGCGGCCTTAAGTGGCAACGGTTACAAAGTCCTTCAAAACGAAGTTGCACCCATTGAAAAAAATGGACAGCGAATACGCATCTTTGGAATGAAAGACCATTTGAAATTGGCCGGCGGATGGCTGCGAATTTCAGCCGACTCAAAAAAATATTTAAGCACGACAGGTTCAGGCGATATGATCGTTCTTCAACACAGCCCTGACATTTTGCCAGTTATCGCGGGCGAATACTCGGTCTCACCTGATCTGCGGCTCATCCTCGCCGCTCATACTCATGGCGGACAAGTTTGGTTTCCTATCTTAGGAAGAATGGTCGTGCCTTCAGGCTTTGGTCAGAAATACGCTTACGGTCACGTACTCGATAAAGGCGTAGATATGTTCGTAACAAGCGGCATCGGCTCAAGCGTGCTGCCATTTAGATTTATGGTCCCGCCTGAAATAGTTTCGCTCACCATCAGATCAGAATAAATTTTCAAGTAGCAAAACGAGCTATCGCAGTATCGCTTTAACTCTATCTAAATCTCCGTCATTTTTTGCAGGCTTAAGCTTTAAAAGCTTACACATCACGTTATAAACCTCGATATTTTCAAACGGCTCCGAGAGATAACCTTTCTTAAAAGCTGGGCCGTGGGCAATGAATGTTGCCTGCATTTCCTGATAGCGATTATCATGTCCATGCCCGCCGCGCGGCCGTTCGGGGTCGCCTTTATCCTTCACATAATCATCATACCGCTCGTGCGTTGTGACAATATAACCTGGATCAGTAGAGCAAACTATCGGAGCGATTCGGCGGCCTTCGTTGTAGTGAAGCCTTGCCGGAATTTCCTCTTTTTTCCAACACGTAGCATGCGGCATGGCTTTGAGTCGGGAGTAGATGTAATCGAGCCTACCGGGCTTCGGGAATATCTGGTTGATCTCGTGCGTGTAAAGCACCTTTTCCGCATCATCTTCGATACTAAAATAATCATCGAGAAAAGATGCTTTTCTAATATCGACCGCAGCCATTCCATGATCGGAAACGATGATGACATTTACCTTTTTATCGACACCGCGAGATTTTAATCCTGCCATGAGACGCGATATATAACGGTCATCATTAAGCACAGCATATTTCAATTCTTCGGAATCAGGACTAAATTCATGCCCTGCGTCGTCCGTATCGCTGAAATACATTGTGATCATCGTCGGACGTTTGTCAGCCGGAAGATCGAGCCACTCAAGCACTTTATCAACACGCATTTCCGGCGGCACTTTACCGTTGTATGCACGCCAGTAATCGGGATGCATGTTCATCACAGGAGCCTCTGATCCGACATAAAAATACGACGCCGCGATCTGTCCCTGTTTTCGCGCCGTCACCCATATCGGTTCGCCCCACCACCAACGCTGCTCCTGCACCTTGTCGCGGTCGTGGATCATAAATACTTCGCCGAAGTCATAAACGTTGTTCTCGACGATGCCATGATGCTCAGGATAGAGTCCGGTTGCGATCGTGTAATGATTTGGAAATGTTTTGGTTGGGAACGATGGGATCATCCATTTCGCTCGCACACCATTTTTTGCAAGAGCGTTGAGCGTCGGAGGTTGATATTTGTCCAGATAATCGTAACGAAACCCGTCAAGTGATATAAGGATAACCGTTGATTTGAGATCTTTGATCGTCTGCTGTGCGACGTTCGAAGTAGCATTGCCCGCAACCAGCAAGAGGAACATCAAAAGAAAACGTATAGCTCCGAATGTGTTCATATATTAACTTCTGTAACAAATTTTCGATTTAGCGTGTGTCGCCGACTCGGTCAAAGCCCCCATCAAAGAACGCTCGCGCTTTTGAGATCGCAGGAGCGATGCCGGTTAAATGATTGAAGGTCGAAGGGATCATTACCTTCCGCATGGTACGCTCCGAGACTCCCCGCCGCCGCATTGATGAATAGGCTTTCTCAGTATTCTCAGGACTGACAACAAAGTCTTTATCAACATAGATCATCAGCATCTCACTCTCAGGCTTCCAATCATAAACATCGTTTTCTTGGAGCATTCTCACAAATGGATTGGTCTTGCGGTTTTCTTTCATATCTTTAAGGAATGCCGGCTGTAGAACATTCGACAATCGATTCTTCGACCGCATTAGAGCCGTCGTAATACCTATATTCTTGATTACGCCTTCGTCGGTCGGGCTAAGACGATAGTTGACACCGAGAGCGTTCGCAAGGGCTTGTTTGTAGAAGGTGTTGAGTTTCACACCTTTCTCCTTATTTAAATAATTTGTGGCATAGGACATTAAATAAAGCCTGAGAACGAAACCGGTTTGCTCACCGGTTTCCTGCAGCATGAACTCACGTGTTGTTCCAGAAAGATCGTACGGCCCACTGGCGGGAGCACTTCGCGTTACCCTAAACTCGTCATTCGTATATGACTGCAATTGTTGCGTAAGCGCCATTGCAACACCACCGCCTTCGCTATAGCCGGTGATGTAAAGTTCCTTACCTATCCTGTAGTTCTTCTGAACCGCAAATGATCGAGCCGCCGATATCATATCAATTCCTGACCGTGCATTTACACGGCTGAGCGGATATGGATGAGCGGCTTTGTGATCTCCGAGCCCGAGATAATCTGGCAAGATCACCGCGTAACCACCTGTCGCAAAGCCGGTGATCGCCTCGATCGTTTCAGGCGCCTCACCTTTTCCTTTGAACTTTGACGGCGAACGATCGCGGTCGACAGTTGTCCCGTGACAATATACAACTAAACCTTTCGGCGCACCGCCAACCGGCCACGCGACAAGCCCGGTGAGATTTACTTTCTTATTGCTTACGTTTAGCGAAGTATAGGTCACCTTATGCAGCTCAACATCGGTCAAAGTCGTCGGAACAGAATAACTGCCAAAGGCCTTTTCCATTCGCTCGTTCAATTCAGCAGCCAACATCGTGCCGTTTAGCGACGACGAAACTAATGATTGGCCTGAAACAAACGTAAAAGCTACTGCAAAAATAGCTGCTACAAGAAGCATTCTGAATGTAGTAGGTGCTCTCAACATAAAAACCTTCTTATTATCAGTTTTTGACGATCACGTCAGATTTGATCGAGTTAGCAATGTAACACTGCTCGTGGGCGTGTCGATGAAGATCGGTGAGCTGTTCCGCCGAAGGCTCGTCGCCGATCCAAACGATCTGCGGGTTGAGCGTGATCTTTGAGACCCATTGACTTCCGCTTTCCGTCGCAGCCATCTCACCAACTGCATTGTCGGTGTATGATTCGATGTTAAATCCAGCCTTTGCCGCGAGCCACAGAAAGGTAAGCATATGACACGACGAGGCCGACGCAACTAAAGCTTCTTCCGGATCAACCGCCGCCTCAACCGAAAACGGAACCCGCACCGCATGAGGCGACGAACTCGCCGGCACAGTCACTCCGCCATCAAACGACCACTCGTGACCCCGCGTGTAATGATTCTTCGAAAACGTTTCCGGCGAGTCAGTTTTCCACGAAATCTTAACTGTGTATGTTGACATGATTCCACTTACCTTTCGCTACGGCTTCTCACGCTCAATTTGTTGCAGCATTTGCTGGGCATCAGCGTCCTTCGGATTGATCGCGAGCAATTTCTTTAATAACGCCTTAGCCTCGGAAAACTGTTTCAAATTCGCATGCATTGCGGCCGCACTAAAAATTCCATTCTCAAATTTCGGATCTAGTTCAAAAGATTTTTTATACAAGTCCAATGCCTTCTTAAAGTCACGTTGGTTCTCAGCGACAACACCTAAACTATAAATCGGTAGTGGGTCTTTAGGAGCGATGTCCGCCGCTTTCTGAAAAGCCTTTATTGCTGCATCAAATTTGTCCTGCATTGCAAGACCGTTGCCTAGATTTATATACGCCTTCCAATATCTCGGGCTTGTATCAATCGCCTTTTGCGCCCAGATAGCTTCTTGTTCAGCATCTCCTTGTTTCCCATATATCCCCGCAATCGTATTCATTGCCGCGAAATCTTTCGGTTCAAGCTTTAAAATTTCCTTGTATTTATCGATCGCGCTAACAAGCATCATCGCATCTTCAAGCTTTATAGCCTGCTTGATCAGTTCAACCGCCTTAGGATTCTTTTCTGAAGGAGATACCGGCTCAGTTTGGGCGGAAACAGATATACAGAAAAGGGCAATTATGACAGTCGTGAACAATTGCAATCTAGTTTTCATATTTTCTCCTTAGGGTTTCAATCGATACAACATCCTTGGAAACGGAATTGTCTCGCGGACGTGTTCGATGCCGGCCATCCAGGCGGTGCAGCGTTCGATGCCCATTCCGAAGCCGGCGTGCGGGACGCTGCCGTAGCGGCGGAGGTCGAGATACCATTCGAAGGTTGCCTGGTCGAGCCCATGATGTTTAAGCTGCTCGATCAAGTAATCGAGGTTCGAGGCACGTTCGCCGCCGCCGATGATCTCGCCGTAGCCTTCGGGAGCGAGCAGGTCGATGCCGAGGGCACATTCGGGGCGATCTTTGTCCACCTCAAAGTAAAATCCTTTGATCGCGGCAGGGAAGTGATGGACAAAAACCGGCTTGCCGTGCTGCGTCGATAGATATGTCTCGTCCGGCGATCCAAAATCGCCGCCCCATTCGAAATTGTTCTCCAACTCGCCTTTTGCGTGGCCTTCCTGGAGCATCTTGACGGCGTCATCGTAATGCAGACGCGGGAACGGCGAATTGATGGCTTCGAGGACTGTCGTATCACGTTCGAGCGTTTTCAGCTCTTCCTGACGATCAGTTAAAACTCGTTCGACGATAGAGAGGATCATCTCTTCGCCGAGATCCATCATGTCTTCGTAACCGGCGTACGCGACCTCAGGCTCGACCATCCAGAACTCTGTCAGGTGACGACGCGTCTTCGATTTTTCCGCACGAAACGTCGGCCCAAAAGCATAAGACTTACCAAAAGCCGCCGCCGTGGCTTCGTTATAAAGCTGACCCGATTGCGTCAAATATGCCTTCGCGTCGTCAAAATAATCAACCTCAAACAGCGTCGTCGTGCCTTCGCACGCGGCCGGTGTAAAGATCGGCGTATCAGCGAGCGTAAACCCTCTGTTGTCAAAGAAATCACGAACTGCCTTGATGACCGTATGACGAATTTTCAAAACCGCGTGCTGCTTTTTCGAGCGTATCCACAGATGTCGATTGTCCATCAGGAACTCGGTGCCGTGCTCTTTTGGAGTGATCGGGTAATCGTGGACGTTTTGCAGGACCTCGAGAGCGGTCACGTCAAGCTCGACGCCCAGCGACGAACGCGTGTCTTCTTTAACCATACCGGTAACGATGATCGAGCTTTCCTGCCCAAGCGAATCGGCAACATCATACAACGCCTCGTCGTTAGGCTTAAACACGACACACTGAACAATGCCCGTGCCGTCGCGAAGCTGCAAAAAAACGAGCTTGCCGCTCGAACGTTTGTTATAGAGCCACCCTTTAAGCGTGACCGATTCGCCAATGTGGCCCTTCAATTGATTAATGTATGTTTGCTTCATATTAGATAAAAGGAAATTCTAAATGAAAGCCGCTAAACAAACAAAAGCAACCTCAAACTACCTATGACCGAACGGACCCCGCCTTGTGGCAGAAGCAAGCGGCTCGCGAACCGGCCGAGTTGTTTCACGCTGCTCTTGCTTTGCGATCAGTAGCCGCCGATCGGCGCGTGCCAACTCCCTAAAGTAGTCGCTGACCGACGAAAAACCGCCATTCCGAACCCGCCAGCGGGCAAAATCTTCGAGCGTTTTAGGTACCGAAATTGTTAATCTTGAGATCATATTTTTCTCCTTTTTCATACTTATTCATACTTATTCATACTTGTTCATACCGTGGGATAGGCTTGGGACAGCCAAGCTATTGTAAATACGTGTTTTAGCAGTTTTGTCCCACTGTCCCAGTGTCCCAGTCTTTTTTCAATGCGTTTTTTGCGGAGCTATCGCATTAGCAAAATTTGCCTTTGATGACCGTATCATAAAATTGCGTGGTTCGCAATATGTCTTATATGTGCAACACCTTTAATGTAGGTTGACATATGTTGCTGCGGTCATCAGACTTAGAAAAAGACTATGGCGGAAGAAGTAAAGAAAAAGAAAATCGATTATTCGAGCGCATGGGCCGAGGCGAGAAAGCTGATATGGAATGCTCGCTGGCGGCTGCTTTTAGGAAGCGTTTTGATGCTGATTTCGCGGCTTGCCGGAATGGTTTTGCCCGCCTCGACCAAATTCATTGGCGACGAGGTTTTCACAAATGAACGCTATGATCTAATCAAATGGATCGCGCTTGCTATCGGTGTATCGACGCTTATCCAAGGCGTCACGTCGTTCGCTCTGTCGCAGATATTGGGCGTTGCGGCGCAGCTTGCGATCACCAATATGCGGATGCGCGTTCAACGGCATATTGAGCGTTTACCGATCTCGTATTTTGATTCGACGCAGAGCGGGCAATTGATCTCGCGGATCATGAACGATGCCGAAGGCATTCGTAATCTCGTCGGCACAGGTCTCGGCCAAATTCTTGGCAGCCTTGTCACGGCGACGATCGCGATCGGCGTGTTGTTTTACATTAATTGGCAGTTGACGACGGCGACGCTCGTTGTGCTTCTCATCTTTGGCGGAGCGTTGATGTATGCGTTTAGCGTTCTGCGTCCTGTGTTTCGCGAGCGAAATGTTATCAACGGAGAAGTTACCGGCCGGCTTGGCGAATCTCTCGGCGGCATCCGCATTGTTAAAGCATACACTGCCGAGAAGCGTGAGGAATTGTCATTCGCACGCGGTGCTCACAAGTTGTTTCGCAACGTCGCAAAAACTGTAACGGGCGTATCAGCGATATCGTCATTCTCATCTGTCATCATAGGTGCCATCGCCGTAGTGATGATTGTCATCGGAGGCAACGCCGTACAAGGAAATACGATGACGCTTGGCGATTTTCTGATGTATATTTCGTTTACGTTTCTGCTTGCGATGCCGGTGATCGAACTAACCTCGATCGGCACACAGATCACCGAAGCTCTCGCCGGACTCGACCGCATTCGCGAAGTAATGTCGATGACGACCGAGGACGACGCTGACTCGGGTAAAGAAGCTCTGCCCGATATCAAGGGCACGATCGATTTTGAGGACGTTCATTTCGAGTACGACGAAGGCGTGCCGGTGCTAAAAGGAGTTGCATTTCATGCGAAAGCCGGTGCGACGACGGCTTTGGTTGGTTCCAGCGGTTCGGGAAAATCAACGATCCTTAGTTTGGTTTTAAATTTTATTCAGCCAACTACAGGTGTTATTAAGATCGATGGTAAAGATCTCCAGAAAGTCAAATTACGAGATTATCGAAGGCATCTCGGCGTTGTGCTTCAGGATAACTTTCTGTTCGACGGAACGATCCTTGAGAATATCCGTTTTTCAAATCCTGAGGCCAATTTCGATACGATCAAAGACGTTTGTAAGATCGCTAACGCGGATGAATTTATCGAGAAATTCCCTAATGGCTACGACACCATCGTCGGCGAACGCGGCGTAAAACTTTCCGGCGGCCAGCGGCAGAGGATTGCCATCGCCAGGGCTTTGCTTGCAAATCCGCGCATCCTGATCCTCGACGAAGCGACATCAAGCCTCGACAGCGAATCCGAGGCACTGATCCAGGAAGGCTTGCTCCGTTTGAGACAAGGGCGGACGACATTCGTCATCGCCCATCGGCTTTCAACAATTCGCAGTGCCGATCAGATCCTTGTCGTCGAAGCGGGTGAGATACTCGAACGCGGCAGTCATGATGAACTCATCGCTCTCGACGGCCGTTACAAACAGCTTTACGATAAGCAGTATCGTTTTGAGCAGAATCTATTCGTCAATCCCGGCGAAGATTTTACCGGCAAACCGCCGGAGGCATTGGCACAGACAAAACTATAGCGGGCGGAAACGCGAGTGTGAACGAGGGTGCCCATTGCAGGTCCGCACACTCGTTTACACTCGCGTTTCTACCCGTAGAATTACAGGAGACTTTACCTAATGACAGATCAAAATTACTCAAATCACACACGCTGGTATCCACTGTTCCATTTTGTCGTGATGCCCCTGCTCACGCTCAATTTTCTTTCGCATCTTTTTCGTTTTTTTATGACTCCGAGTTGGGGCCTGGCATTCTGGACCATCCTCGGCATCGCTCTTATCCTTATGGCTTTTGTATCGCGTCTACAAGCCTTGAAAGCTCAAGATCGGGTCATCCGGCTTGAGGAAAGGATGCGATATCGGGATGTGCTTTCGCCGGAGTTGGCGAAACGCGCTAACGATCTTCGAGCTGGTCAGATCATCGCACTTAGGTTTGCTTCAGATGAAGAGTTGTCCGGTTTGGTCGAACGTACGCTGAACGGTGAATTTGCAAAACCGAAAGAGATCAAGCAGGCGATCAAGAATTGGCGCGGCGACAATTTCCGTGTCTAACGCGGACATGGTTTCTTAATACTAACGAGGTAAATATTTTTCCATCTGTCGAATCTGATCACTTGATTTGGTGAAGTAGTAGCACTCGAACTGGGTGCCTCAATAATTTTACCTTTGCCGCCGTTTTCGGCTTCCTCACGAGTGGTGATTTGAAGGACTCCCTCGCCAAAGACTGAAAGCGAAAGCTGCGACAGTTCTGAATCGTCGAATCCCAAATAAAGTACATTTTCGTCATACGAAACACCTATAGGAATCGATCGAAAAGGAATTCGCCATTTTCTTTTTATTGTCGTTTTATCTTTAGAATCAAGCAATACGGCCTCATTTGAGTAAAAATTGGATGGTAATTGAAACTTAATATTTCTCCCCTCGACGACCGTAACAAAAGCCTTGTCAGTGATCTCCAATATTGGCAATTCAATATAGCAACCGCCACATTCCGCAGCAGTAATATGCGGTTCCGGCAGGACAAGTGAGGCTCCCTCCGCATCGACAGATTTCAAAGTAGCTCCGAGCTTGATGGGAACGTTTGGATCCTTTTGTTGGTCTTTTAGATTTTTTATCTTTTCGCAAGTGGCAGCATCGAATGAGATCACAAAACCGATTCCGTTTTTCTCAAGCAGCCTGTTAGCCGCTTCTGCAAACTCTTGTGAGGTTAACTTTGGATTAGCTGTCTTCAACGCCATTATTTGGTCAATAACCGTTGATTTCCGGACCGAAAACGCCGATATTTTCACTTGTTGGCCGAATATCACAGCCGAAAGCCCGGTAAAAACTAATAACACTAGGACTAATCCAGATAATTTATTTCTCATCGATCTGCTCCATAAGTATTTCTTTTAATACTGGAAAACGTCCGATGTTGATCGCTCCGCGAATAGAGATGCCAAACATCGGCTTGATAAATGGAATGAAATGCTTCTTGCCGCGTACGGCGGATTGATAGGAAAAAGTGCCGGCGGCCTTGAGGCATCGTTGTATGGTTTGCAAGCGGAATTCGTAGGCAAATTCGTCCTCATCGATCTTTGGCAATCCGAGACGCCGCCGCACGTCGAGGAAATATGCCCGTTTATCCGCGAGCCATTCTGGCGAAGGAAGCTCCGTTATCCTATCAAGCAAAAGCGACACCAGATCGTATGCCGGTGAACCGATTCGCGCGTCTTGATGGTCGATGATCCGCATTCGGTCTTCCTTGTCGATCATCAGATTTGCCAGATGAAAATCGCGGTGGCAAAGGACCGACGCATACGATTCAAGCTCGACCGCAAGTTCATGAAACTCAGCCGACAGGCTCGCATCATCTTCGGCGGAAAGGGGCTTATTCAGGAACGTTTCAAAATAATGCGTTTTGAAATAATTCAATTCCCATTCGAGCTTTTCCGTATCAAATTTGAGTCGTGATGCGACTGAATTGATTTGAAAGGCTTTTGGAGTTAGCAATTGAACTCTGGCGATAAGAGAGATCGCTTCGTTACGAAGACGTTTTCGTCTTTCCGCATCTGCCGTACTGATAACATCGCGCAAAATGATGTCGCCGAGATCCTCCTGAATAATAATGCCTTGTTTGCCGTCGAAATCGAGTATCTCAGCGACCGGCAACCCGCCCGCGAGAAAAAGCGTGGTGACGTCGAGATATGTTCGAGCAGCTTCTTCAAAAGGCTCGGGGTAAACACACGCTATTGCACTCTTGCCCTTCCATTCAGTACGAAAATAATCACGGGTTGATGCATCGGCAGTTAGCACCGTAACTTCCGTTGGCAAATTTCGTGAGACTAGGAATTGTTGAAGCCTTGTTAGATGGTCCGACATTTATGAGTGTAAAAATCAAGTTCAGTTTAATGGAACGATATAGTTTTCACCCTGAATATATCCCCTCAAGGCCTTTTTTGGAATATCTTTGCAGCTGCGGACACTATCTGCCCGGACGATCGCAGCGTTTTCAAAATGCTCACCCGCACTGATCGTGACACCGTCAGCAATAATAGTTCGATAAAGAACTGCTCCGTCACCTACCGTTACGTCATCCCAAATCACAGAATTCTTAATGTTCGCTGAACCCGACAATTGACAATGTCTGCCAACATGCACGTCGCTGCCGTTCATCATCGCAAGTGAAATATCGAGATACCGTGGAATCGTTGAAAGTTCGAACCAGTGAGCATCGGTGATATGAGCAGCGATCTTCTCACCTTTTCGCAAAGCCGGATTGTAAAAAGTCGGCACGATATCGGAGTAAATGCCTCGAGGAATATAGTCAAAAACGCGCGGTTCAAGAATATGGATTCCTGTAAACATCAACAGATTTCGTGCTGTCCATTTTGGATCGCGTATCTCGTCTTCAGTCAACGGCGGAGCATCATCGCCAAAACCTGTAACGTAGCCATCGAGCTCTTCGACAATGGTAAATTTCTCCCGTTTAAGGTTTGGCTTCAACACCATGGTCGCGATCGCACCCGATCGTTTATGGGTTTCAACGGCTGCTCCGATATCGATGTCAGTGATTATCTTGCCATTTATGATCAGGAAAGTACCATCTTCGAGAAATTGGCGGGCGTTGTCGAGAGCTCCTGCGGTTCCCAGAATGTTGGGTTCCTCGCGAGTATAATCTATGTGAACTCCAAAGTCGCTGCCGTCACCCAGTGCGTCGATAACGGAGTCAGGCTGATGATGCAGATTGACAACGAAATCCTTGATACCATATCCCGCGACGTACTCGGCAACATAGCCGACAAGCGGCTTCCCCAGAAAAGGAATCGCCGGCTTGGTGCGGTCTATCGTTAATGGAAAGAGCCGCGTGCCAAAGCCGGCGGCTAGGATCATGGCCTTCATATCGTCGAGAGTTCCGAAACTAGATGATACGGGAACACGGAATCGTTTTACAATCGGTGACCTAAAAACATATTACAGTCGCATCGATAGCGATAGACAATTCGGGTGCTCTGCTTTATTGTGAACGGGTAGGAACGATAAGCAAATACAATGGATTCATCTGTAACGGGGAAAAATGATCGAAGGGAGATCTTTGGCTGGCTCACTTATGACTGGGCAAATTCGGCCTTCTACACGACCGTTGTCACTGTTCTTGCCGGCCCGTATCTGACCGCTCTTGCTCAAGATGATGTCGGGAAGGCGGGAGTGGTTCTTCAACTTGGGCCGTTTGGTTCGATAACCTCGGACAATCTTTTTACTTCGACCCTCGGAGCATCGATATTCCTCCAGATCTTTCTGTTGCCGATGCTCGGATCGATCGCCGATTTCACGCCGTACAAAAAAAAGATGATGGCATTTTTTTGCTATATCGGTGTGCTAGCAAGCTCGTTATTGTTCTTTGTCTCCGGGACAAATTATCTCTGGGGCTGTCTTTTCCTGCTTATTTCAAATATCTGCTTTGCCGCGTCGAATGTTTTTTACAATTCGTTCCTCGTCGACCTAACGACTGAAGATAAACGAGACAAGATCAGCAGTTACGGATATGCGTCGGGTTATCTGGGCGGCTTGGTAATGCTTTTCGTGAACCTGGCGATGATCAACTTTGCTCCGTCTTTTGGGGTGGATAAAGGAACGGCCGTTCGAGTCTCAATGCTTGTTGCGTCGATCTGGTGGGGAGTTTTTGCTGCGCTCACTTTCACACTCGTAAAATCGAGGCATCCCGAACAGGATGCAAAAGGCAGGAGCCTTGTCACCGTTGGTTTTATAGAGCTGTTGAGAACACTTCGTGAACTCGCCGGCCTGAAATACACTTTGCTTTTTCTCGCCGGATATCTACTGTATAACGACGGCGTTCAGACCGTTATTCTTAATTCCTCGATATTTCTTTCTCAGGAACTATTTATTTCAAAGGGACTAGAGAGCGATCCAACTTTTCTATTGATGATATTCGTGATTGCACAAGTGTGTGCTTTGATCGGAGCACTTGCTTTCGAACGGCTGTCGCGTGTGATCGGCACAAAAAGAACGATCATCGCTTGTCTGGCTATCTGGTCGGGAATAGTGATCTTTGCATACGGATTTCTACAATCGACATTTCAGGCTCAGATAATGGCGGCGTTTATTGGCTTGGTTTTAGGGCCAACGCAAGCTCTATCGCGTTCGCTATTCTCGCAAATGATCCCAAAATCACGCGAGTCGGCATTCTTCGGCCTATACGAGATATCTGAAAAAGGTACTTCGTGGATCGGAAATCTGGTGTTCGCAGTAGTTGTCGGCACGACGGGCTCGTATCGGCAGGCGATTTTGGCCTTGATCGTATTCTTCGTTGCGGGAATGATTATTCTATTGATCACCAACACTACCAAAGCTATACACGCAGCAGGAAACCTGACTCCCGAAGAGGTAACAGGCAAATGATCGATTGGAAATGGAATCGGCAATCGCTATAATTATTACAACTGGAATCTACTATCGTGATCACTAAATCAAACGAAAAAATTGTAACCATCTTTGGCGGTTCGAAATGTGCAAAGAGTTCGGCTGAGTACCATGAAGCTATGGAGCTTGGAGGCCGTTTGGCCGAGGCGGGTTTTACCATTTGCACTGGCGGCTATTTAGGCATTATGGAAGCGGCCTCGCGCGGAGCTCACGAAAAAGGCGGCCGCGTATTCGGAATTGTCCTGAATCAATTCAAGAATGAGCCGAATAGGTATTTGACCGATAAAGTAGCGACGAACCATTTCTATGAGCGGCTTCAAAACCTTATCACGCGAAGCGTGGGGTTTGTGGCTTTCCGCGGCGGAATGGGAACCGTTACTGAGATATCCCTCGTTTGGAATAAACTCCAAACCGGCGTAATCAAAAAGTGTCCTCTAGTATTGGTCGGCGATTGCTGGAAGCCTGTGATCGAAGCATGGAGAACAAATCTTGCCGTAAGTGATGCCGATGTAAATTTGCTGGATCTTGTTACAAGCGCTGAGGCCGCAGCCGAAATAATTATAAAAAAATCTAAAGGAGTCAAAATATGAACTGCCCGAAATGCAACGCAGAATTAATGGACGGGGCAAAATTCTGCGGCTCGTGCGGCATGGTATTGCAATCCGATCCCATTCCCCAAGCTGCGCCGACATCTACACCAACACCGTCGTATCCTTCGGGCGGAGCCTTTCACTTTGACACCGACGGGAGAGGACAAGGCCGGGGCTACACTTGGGCGATCGAGCATCAAGGAGCGTTCGCACTCGCCGTCGTCAATCTACAAGCCGAACAAACAATATGTGCAGAGGCCGGAGCAATGGTTTCAATGTCTGCAAATATTGACCTTCACTCTGAGTTGAAAGGTGGTGTTTTCGGAGCACTGAAACGCGCCGTCGGCGGTGAGTCGGCATTTGTTTCGACTTTTACGGCGAAAGGCGGACCAGGCGAAGTCACGTTTGCTCCGGGAACCCCCGGTGATGTGGCCGGGCTTGAGATGCAGAATCAGGCGTTCATGGTACAGTCGAGCTCATATCTTGCCGGTGATACGTCATTGACCGTAGATACTAAGTTTGGCGGAGCAAAATCCTTCTTCGGCGGCGAAGGGCTTTTTGTTTTGCAGATTTCTGGAACGGGTCTGTTGCTAGTCTCTTCATTCGGCGCGATACACAGGCGAACGCTCAGGCCCGGCGAACAATACGTTGTCGATACAGGACATCTAGTCGCATGGGAAGGCCATATGCAATACAACCTTCGAAAAGCAGCAAAGAGTGGCTATCTACGAAGTTTGCTGAGCGGTGAAGGCATGGTTGCTGAGTTTGTCGGCCCAGGCGAGATACTTATACAAACAAGGAATTTGGCGGCGTTTGCTGGTTTATTAAAACCGTTCTTCCCGTCACAAGGCGGCGGAAGCGGTTTTAGCTTTGGAAACTAATGGAACGTTTCCTTGGCTATCGCGTATTTGTATAAGCGCTTTGACTGAAACGAAACAAGCATCGGATATTATTCGAGTGAACCGCGAACAACGGATTCCGGCTCTTGCCGTATCTCGTGGCATCGGGATCGGACAGATCGTTTTTTTACGCGGTGAAAATATACGCTCCGTTAGGTTTGATCTTAACTCAGAAGAAACCGAAGCCGAACTGTTACGATTCAAAGCGGCTCTCGACAAATCTATATTGCGGCTTCATGAGATTGCCTCGAACGATGATCCCAACGAACCCGTTTCAGGCATCTTCGGTGTGCATCTCCTTATACTCGAATCCTCATTCGCAGAAAAGATCCAGACGTTTATTCACGAAGAACGCGTAAATGCCGAGTGGGCGATACGGATGATCTCGGATCACTACATAAAACAGCAAGAAAGTGTGTCTGACATTAGTTTTAGGGATAAATACCTTGATATAAAAGACGTCGCAAACCATCTTTTAAAGGAGCTTAACGGCTCACACGCCGCTGATCCGACGGTCTCGGGATCAGTGATCGTCGCACGCGATCTAAGCCCTTCCACAATAATAGAGATCGCTAAGAAGAAACCGGTCGCGATCATCACCGAATTGGGCGGTTGGACATCGCACTCTTCTATTCTTGCTCGTGAATTTGATCTGCCGATGGTCTCTGGTGTTAGAAATCTCGAACAGTTCGTCTCTGCCGGTGATTGTGTCATTGTTGACGGTGTTAATGGCGAGATCATATTAAATCCGAGCGACAAAACTGTTGCAGAATTCGAAGCTCTCGGTAAACCTGACAAACATTCGGGCATACATATTTCTCATAACAATGAAGCCGCCAAAACGAACGACGCAACTCACTTTTTGATCCGTGCCAATATTGACAAGCCGGAATCTTATGAGACAGCAAAAAACATGGGCGCTCAAGGAATCGGGCTATATAGATCCGAGTCATTATTGCGTCAATCAGGACCAATTCCAACGGAAGACCAGCAATTTGAGGCCTATTGCCAAATTGCGGATGCCGTCGGCGAACATGGTGTTAAGATCCGCACCTTTGATGTCGGTGTTGAGCGATTTGGCAGCGATGCACATTGGGTAGAGCGAAATCCTTCGCTTGGTCTTCGGGCTATCCGCCTCAGCCTTGCTGATCCTACACATTTTCGGATACAGATCCGTTCACTGTTACGGGCAGCTTTCGGCAGAAATATCGACATCGTTCTTCCAATGATATCCGGCGTGGGTGAAATAACTCGTTCGAAAGCGATCATTGAGGAAGAACGATTCGATCTCATCAAGTCAGGCATCGACATTGGCAAACCAAAATTAGGTGCGATGATCGAAACCCCGTCTGCTGTCCTCACAGCATTTGACATCGCAACGCAGGTGGACTTTTTGTGTCTCGGAACAAACGATCTGGTTCAATATCTGCTCGCGGTCGATCGTGATAACGATGCGGTTGCCGACTGGTATCAAACACTTCATCCGGCCGTGATCCGTGCGATCGCTAGTGTATTTGATGCGGCACAGAAAGCTGATATCCCCGTTTCTGTCTGCGGTGAGATGGCTGGTTCACCTTTTTATGTTCCGGTTTTATTAGGACTCGGAGCACGCGAATTTAGCATGAACACAACCTCGATCCCGCAGGTCCTTCAATTACTTACCGGTATTTCTCTTCCAGATTCAATTGCTTTGGTTACAAATATACAAAGCCTGCTCACGGCAGAAGAGATTGAGGGCTGCCTACGCGAATATTATCTCAAAAATTGGTCCGCCCTATTTCCGCTGGATTTTCTTAACTCTCGTTTTCGTTAATATCCCTCAAAAAATAGAAATTTGTTTGTTTTGGCATTTTATTTGATTGAACTCTAGTAGTTATACGAGTGTTGAAGTGCCAAATATGAAAGTACCAAACAAACGGTTGATGATAATTGCGGCGGCGTCAATGCTGTTCACCAGCATGGCGGGCTTCGCTCAAATTTCCGGCAGCAGTAAACGAAATAATCCTTATTCGCCGAGCCCAGCTGGAAGAAACGATGAAAAACAAGTAGCTGTGGTTTCGGCAAAAATTGACCCGGTTGAGGCAGTTTTTATCATGCAAAGCCAAAATAGTCCCATTTTGGAAGAGCGTCCGAATATCGCCCAAACGACAGTCAAGTTTGCCAAAAGGATCGAATCGAATTCTCGCACGCCAACCGAAATTTACAAGGTTGGAATCGGTGACGTGTTATTGATCAATCTTAAGAATTCGCCTCAAGGTTCCCGCTATTGCACCGTTCGCTCCGACGGCACGATAAATTTTCCGCTTGCCGGTGAAGGCCTTATCGCTGCGGGACAAACTGTCGAGGTGATCGAGGAAATGCTTGCCAGCGGCATTACGTTGTTTCCCGACCCGCAGATCGAAGTAAGGGTACGCGAATTCGGAAGTCACAAGATCACAATCTCAGGGTTAGTTGAAAATCCAGGCGAGAAAAATCTTCAACGCGAAGCCATGCCGCTGTATGCTATACGCTCCGAAGCGGTGGTGAGCCCAAAAGCTACGAAAGCCCTTATAAGACGAGCTCCGCTTGTAAAGCTAGAATCTTACGATCTGGAAAACGCGGAAACGGATAACGTACTTATCTATCCAGGCAATTCGGTTGAGTTTATTTCCGATAATCGTTCCAAATCTTACTACATCACAGGCGAAGTGAATTCTACGGGGCAAAAGGACTACTCTTCCGGCCTAACTCTGTATCAAGCGGTGATAGCAGCGGGCGGAGCCAAAGGCAATCCGAAAAAGGCAATGATCGGGCGTAAAGACGACAAGGGTTTATTCTCAAGCACCGAATACAATCTTCGGTCAATAAAAGATGGCAAGGCTGCTGATCCGGTCTTGGAATCAGGCGATGTTATCGAGATCCGAAAATAGCATTGATATAAAATGGATTTGAATGTTCAACATTTTTTGCTATAATTTTCGAGCCTTGACAGTGAAGCGTGTTGGGTGATCGCTTTGACGCAAGTGAAAGAGGAAAGTCCGAACACCATAGGGCAGCGAGCCGGATAACGACCGGGAGTTTGAGCAATCAAACGACGACAAGTGCAACAGAGAATAAACCAGCCTCGAAAGAGGTGATGGGTGAAACGGTGAGGTAAGAGCTCACCGGCGTGGCTGGTAACAGTCGCGGCCAGGTAAACTCCTCGCGGTGCAAGGCCAAATAGGGAAACGTGATTGAGCTGCTCGCTCAGTGCCGAAGTAATTCGGCGGCGTTTCCGGGTAGGCCGCTCGAGCCATGTGGCAACGCATGGCCTAGATGAATGATCATCACCCGTGAAAACGGGAACAAGATTCGGCTTATAGACGCGCTTCACTTCTTGGTTTTATCAAGCGTCTTTAGAATAACAGGAGAAATTTCTTTTTTATGGCAAACAGGAAAGGTGTATTTATCGGTGCGTATGTCCCGAATGAATTGAAAGAGTCGCTTCGCAGAAGAGCGGCCGGTGAACATCGTACACTCTCGCAGGAAATAACACGCATACTTGTCGAAGCAGTTCACGGTAAAGGCTTACCTGCTGGGAGTGTTGACCGCCGCGGCAATGCGATCGTCCCGCGTCGCCGTGCGACCGATCCGCCGATCCGCCGCAGGGCCGAAGATCTTCCATATATCGCTCCGGAAGGAAAAAAGAAATAGTTTGAGTTTTCAAATATCTATGCTGCGTTGCTGAATTTGTTTTCGGCAACGCTTTTTTTGTATTAGCTTGGTCTGGTAACATCGTTGCAGATGCATAAGAACACGTTGTTATTCATAATACTCGCGCTATTCGCTGGTTTCGTCGGCGGATTCTGGCTAGCCAATTCTCTAAATCGTTCCGCGATCAATACAGCCGCTCCTCAAACATCTAGCGCCGCGTCAAATGCCAACAGTCCGCAGATCAAAGGCGAACTTGATCTAACTGATGAAGAGATCAACGCGAAGATCGCAGAAGCGGATAAGAACGCCGGAAATTTCGGCTTTCAAAAAGAACTCGGCACAGCACTGTATCACTACTCCGCAATGAAGCAGGACTTTAATTTGCTTACAGAAGCGGCTCGAATATTGAATCGGGCCAACTCACTCAAATCCAAAGATCTCGACGTCCTTACAGCTCTTGGCCACGCTCATTTTGATATTGGCTTTGCAAAAAAAGATGCTGCCGAATATCAAAAAGCTCGCGAGATATACACAGACGCTCTCGAAATAAAACCCGGCGATGCTGACATTTCAACCGACCTAGGCTTAACCTACTTTCTCCAAGAGCCGCCTTCGTATGACAAAGCCGCTGCCCAACTGCAAAAGGTCATTGACGCCAATCCAAAACATACGCGGTCACTGCAATTTATTGTTCGCGTTCTCATCAAGCAAAACAAACTGCCGGAAGCCGAGAAAGCCCTCGAAAAATTAAGATCCATCGATCCTAACTACAACGTCATACCTGAACTCACATCTGAATTATCAGCGGCTCGTGGCGGCGGCCAATAATGAAAGAAGCGTTTATCATACTTCTTGTCGTTCTAGTTTTGGCAGCGCTGACCGCAGTGAAATATCGCAAACAAATCGCCGGGATGATCGGTTTTGCCAGGATCCTGAAGGAAGCTAAACAAAACATTGCTCAGGGTTCAAACAACTTACGAGGCACGGCTGAAAAAAGTGTTCCACTTGTCAATTGCACAAAATGCGGTGTTTGGGTGCCGCAGAACAAAGCCAGAAAAGTCGGCGATTTATATCTCTGCTCGGAACATCGGGCTGAAACGCGAGTGTAAACGAGCGTGCATTGTCGCCGTTGGCACGCTCGTTCACACTCGCGTTTCCCCCCGCTACACAAATCTACCTAAATACCACTCGATCATTCTGTCACCGAATAGCATCGCGACAATTGAACCGATCCCAAGGAATATACCAAACGGTATCTGCATCTGAAGATCTTTGTCCTTTTGTCTTGAAAGCATAATCACGCCCGCTAAAGCACCGGTAAATGCACCTATAAAGATCGTTAAGATCGTCAAACGCCATCCGAAAAGTGCTCCGATCCCGAGGAGCAATTTCACATCGCCCAAACCCATCGCATCAACTCCGCGAAGTGCCTTCCAGATCGCTCCGACCAACCACAAGGAGCCGCCGCCGATCAGAGCTCCGAATAACGCTCCTGCGAGCGATACGGCCCACATCGGATAACCTTGCAGATAAGAGATCGGTGCGAAAGCCGTGTCCGAAAAAACAACCTCGGGAAAAACGATCGGATAAACTGCACGAATGACCAACGCGATCGCGAACATCGGATAAGTGATCACGTTCGGCAAGATCATATGCTCGGCGTCGATAAAAATAAGCGCGAGCATCGCCGAAGTAAACGCCAACGCGACCGGCAAATATGCCGTCATTCCGATCTGCCAATACACCAGACAAAACACCAACGCCGTCAAAAGTTCGATCGCCGGATATCGCATCGAGATCGGCTCTTTGCAGTTGCTGCATTTACCGCCGAGCATCAGCCAACCGAAGATCGGTATGTTGTGATACGGCTTGATCGCCGTGTCGCATTTCGGACATTTCGAGCTGCCCATTAACGACTTCTCATTCGGCACGCGATAGATGACGACATTCAAAAAGCTGCCGATACACGCCCCGAACAGGAACACAAAGATATACGCAATAAATTCCGGCAAGCCAGTAAGCTGCTCGAATGACGCTAAGAGTATTGTTTGCATGAATATTGTCAGAACCAGCGTAAGCGGTGGCCGGTCTATCAGAAGAATCCAAGGACTTATCGGACGAGAACCGCCCAAAATGATAATAATCCCTTTGCCAAAAAAAGGGAAGACAATCATTCCGTTCCACACCGTTCCACTTCGCTGTGGAACGCGCAACTCACCATTTTTATTGGAGTTACGGCGTTTTTTGGCATCTATTCCATGATTTTTGAAAAAAAATTATTCAATACGATGTGAAATCCATAAACCTAGTGTTTGCATAGTTTAAGCTATTTCACATCATTGGAACGACTCGATCTTCGGTGGAACGGTCACACACCGTTCACTATTCGTCATTTTCAGTTGTCAAATATCTATTTGGCTCTAGCTATGAGGGTAGCATGACTTGCATATTCAGTCAATAGTTTTATTTGTGCAACAACACGGCCTTTCCGCGTCTCGCGGCACATAGCCACGTTGTGTACGGCGTGGTATGAATTTGATATACGATCCATCCTGTTTCAAAGGGCTTACGGTTCAGAGTTACGCCTTCAGGCGTGAAAAGCATCGCGGCTAAAGCCGTAACTCTAAACAAAGGACGGTAAACCGCCTCTAGACCATTGTTGAAACTAACCACGTGCTAAAGCAACGAGGCTATTTGCCCTGCGGGAAAGCCTCGTCAACGAGGCTGAAAGAAACATTCCGAGAAAAGCGTGGCTGGGCATCTTTTTTTGGCTTTTTGGGCTTTCTTGGTGACTTCTTCGACTAGCGGAAGGTTCATTCGTACGCCGTCGAGGATCTGCTGGACGGTTTACTATCTGCAATTTATCAAATGGCTGGAACATTTCGGGCTTGAACTTACATTGTTGTTAGCGAAGGTCGTCACGGGAGCAGTTGTTGCAATCGGAGTGACGGCTAATGATGGAATTGACCGGTGCGCACGAACCGCCGAAACGGACAAGTCTAGCGATGAAAGACATGCTAACTTCACGTCACGTCGAAGGACTTGTTGGGCTACGCCTCTTCGCATCTAGCCTTACTTGTTGAAGAGTAATTCTTTGAGCTTTTCTGCATGTTCAGGACTCGACTTCTCCAAATATAGATAATGAATCGTCGCAAAACCTCGATTGCCCTGCGCCAGATACACCAATGCAAGTTGATAGCGAGCTTCATTGTCTTGTGGTTTCAACAACACGGTCTGAGCTAAAGCCTCTTCCGCTTCCTTCAATTTATTGAGTTGCCGATATGTCACCCCCAAATTAAAGAAGTAATCCGCATCTTTATCATTGAGCCTCGTGGCTTCTTTGAACGCTTCAGCGGCTTCTGCAAATTGCCCCAGATCGGAGTAGGCTACACCAAGATTGTAATAGGCCTTATCATATTTGGGATTGCGCTTGATGGATTCTTTCAGGAAAGTAACGGCATCTTTGGGCGAGCCTGCCATACCATGAGTCACACCCAGGCCATAAAGCGCATCAGCAAAATTCGGCTTAAGCTGAAGTGCTTGCTTGTAGGATTCTAGCGCATCTGGAAAGCGTCCTGCGCCACGATATGCATTGGCAAGTTGCACCAGCGCATTCGCGTTCTTCGGGTCAACTTTAATGATTCCCTTAAAGATTTCGATAGCAGTGTCGTACTTTTCCTCTTTAATCAACTTTACACCTTTATCGTAAGTTGCCTGTTTCGACTTATCCTGAGCAATTGTTTGCAAGGCGCATAACAGTAGCATCATGAAAACCATCATGAGCACTGCAAGCGTGGCTAATTTTGATCTCACCATATTCTCTCCATTTCTTTGTACGTTAATCACCGGAAGAAGCCCAACTATTGATTAACACCAACGCGATTGATAATACACCAAACGTCGGTATTATCAACGAAACCCAGCGAATTGCGAAGTGATCCTTATGTCATGAACCGATCTTGCTGTTCACAAGGGCCATGATCTCGGATTCCTGTTGGATCGCTTGCTGTTCGATCTCGGCCCCGCGTTTTACGAGATCGTCGGCGAAGGCTTTGTCCTTTAATCCCGCGGCGTTTATTTTTACGTTGAGGTAGGCTCCCATAATGGCGGAGCGGGCGCAGAGGGCTCCTACTCCGGCGTCGGTGACTGAGTTGGGGTTTCCTGACTCCACCATCGCTTTTATTATTTCGAATGCGTCGAAGGTGCGCTGCATTGTGCGGAAAGGGATCTCGGTGGCGTATTTTGTTGCTTCCTGAATGGCAGATGTTCGGGCCTCTTTTTCTTCGTCGGTCGTTTTGGGCAGGCCGAAGGCGTCCATTACTTTGTTGAAGGCGTTAGTGTCCTCATCGACCAAAGCGAGCAGGTCGTCCTTGATCTGCTGGCCCTTGACTGCCCAGTCGGAAAACTCTTCCCAACGGTCGTCCCAGCCGGCTTTGTGCGAGGAGAGATTGGCGACCATTGTCGCGAGCGCGGCTCCGAGAGCACCCATGTAAGCCGAGATCGAGCCGCCGCCGGGAGCGGGCGATTCGGAAGCGGTCTCGTCGGCAAATTCCGCACAGGTCATATCGATGAGCTTTTTCATTTGTTCTCCTGCGGCTAGAACGTATTCGATGATCTTCTCGTTCGGATCGAAAGGTTTTAGATCATCGAGCCCCATCGACTTGATGGCGATCTTGATAATCTCAGCCTCGGTAACGCCGAGCGAGCGGCCTTGTTTTGTCAGATAATATTTTCCGGCGTCAATGATCGCTTTTTTAGGGACAAGGCCGACGATCTCAAGCCCCGTGACACGCAGGCCACGCTTCGCCGCTTTTTCGCTGACCTCGTCAAAGGCAATATGCAGCGGCGTCTGGGAAAGGTTGGTGATATTCATCGAAACCTGTGCAATGCCGTATTCCGCGATGAACCAGCCGATGGCTTTTGTGCCTTTGAGGGTGCCAGGGATCATCACTTGCTCGCCATTCTCGTCCAGCACGACCTTGCCGGTGATCGGATTGCCTTCACGCTTTGCTCGGCCTTTTTCGCGAACGTCAAATGCGATCGCGTTCGCTCGCCGCGTCGAGGTCGTATTGAGATTAAAATTTACCGCGATCAAAAAATCTCTCGCACCGACCGCTACGGCTCCCGAACGCGCGACACTTTCATTGAATTCTGCCGGACCGAAGTCGGGCTTCCAATCTGACGAACCGATCTTATCTTTCAATCCTTCGTACTCGCCTTCACGGCAATTGGCGAGGTTGCGGCGTTTTTCTTCGGTCGCGGCGTTCTCGTAAAGATAGACGGGAATGTTGAGTTCGTCGCCGATGCGTTTTCCAAGTTTACGTGCAAACTCCGCGACCTCTTCCATCGTAACGCCTGAGATAGGAACGAGCGGACAAACATCCGTCGCTCCAAAACGCGGATGATCGCCTTTGTGATGACGCATGTCGATAAGTTCCTGCGCCTTTTTGACGGCTTGAAACGCGGCTTCGACGATCTCGTCGGGCGTTCCGACGAATGTCACGACCGTTCGATTGGTCGAGTAACCGGGATCGACATCAAGCAGCTTAACGCCATCGATCTTTTCGACTTCGTCGGTGATCTGTTTGATAACCGCCATATCACGGCCTTCGCTGAAATTTGGAACACATTCGATTAGTTTTCTCATATGGTTGAAATTGACACTTATTTTACCCACGAAACACACGAAATGCACGAAACAGAAATAATTTGATTTTTTCGTGGCTTTCGTGAGTTTCGTGGATAATTCTTTCGAGCTTCGGCTAGCAAAGATTTCGAACATCATTTATTATTTTGATGTAAACACCTGATACAAAGGAACTAAACGATTTGAAGCCAACCGACATAAAAGATCCGGAATATTTTCACAAAGTGGTGGATTGCCAGTACGCATGTCCCGCGCACACGCCTGTACCGGAATACATCCGCCTGATCGCCGAAGGTAAATATACTGAAGCGTACATGATCAACTGGGATTCGAACGTGTTTCCCGGCATTTTGGGACGCACATGCGATCGTCCATGCGAACCGGCTTGCCGACGCGGACGCATCGACGAAGAACCAGTTGCTATTTGCAGATTGAAACGCGTTGCGGCTGACAATAAAGACGAAGTAAAACACCTGATGCCGCAGGCGCCTTTTAAACCGAACGGCAAGAAGATCGCTTTGATCGGTGCGGGACCGGCTTCTTTGACCGTTGCGAGAGATCTTGCTCCGCTTGGTTACGAGATACATCTGTTTGACGAGCAGATCAAAGGCGGCGGTTTTATGCGGTCGCAGATACCGGCGTTTCGTCTGCCTGAACGCGTGCTTGAGGAAGAGGTTGATTACATTCTCGATCTCGGAATTCATACGCATTTCAAACATTATGTTGATTCGCTGAAAGGGGTGCTTGAGCAGGATTACGACGCGGTGTTTGTCGGAACCGGAGCTCCTCGAGGCCGCGACCTGCCCGATCTGCCGGGACGACAGGAAGGTGCGGCGAATATTCACATCGGCATCAACTGGCTCGGCAGCGTGGCATTTGAACATACGGAAAAGATCGGCAAACGCGTGATCGTTCTCGGCGGTGGAAACACTGCGATGGATTGCTGCCGCACGGCACGGCGCTTAGGTGGAGAAGACGTGAAGGTAATTGTGCGTTCGCCGTTTGCTTCGATGAAAGCTTCGCCTTGGGAAAAGGAAGACGCTCAGCACGAAGATATTCCCATTATCGACAACCACGTTCCAAAATCTTTTGTTATCGAAGACGGCAAGCTTGTCGGGATGACGTTTGAAAAGGTCGAAGCTGTTTTTGATGAGAATGGCAAACGCAGTCTCGTTCCAACGGGCGAAGATGATGTGTTTTATCCCGCAGACGATGTTCTTATTGCTGTCGGCCAGGAAAACTCGTTTCCGTGGATCGAGCGTGACGCCGGGCTGGAGTTCGACAAGTGGGAAATGCCGGTTGTTGATAAGACGACGTTCCAATCGACCAATCCCAAAGTCTTCTTCGGCGGCGATGCGGCATTTGGTCCGGAGAACGTCATCACGGCGGTTGCTCACGGGCATCAGGCGGCTGTTTCTATCGACTTGCTGTGCAGCGGTAAAGATCTCGTTAACGAACGGCTTCACCCGATGGTGAATCTTGTCTCGCAAAAGATGGGCATCCACGAATGGGCGTATGACAGCGAGATCGACGAATACGACCGCCTCGTCGTGCCGCAAGCGCCGAAGGCAATTACGCTCGCGAGCCGCAAGCAAGAGGTCGAGATGGGCTTTGATCCGCTCGCCGGTTACAAAGAGGCCGAGCGTTGCCTCAACTGCGATGTGCAGACCGTCTTTGACGCTCCGAAGTGCATCGAGTGCGACGCGTGCGTCGATATCTGCCCGACGGCTTGCATCACGTTCACGACGGACGGCGAAGAGCCTGAACTGCGTCCGCGTCTGAAGGTTCCGGCACTAAATTTAACCCAAGACATCTACGTCGCCGACGGCCTCAAGACCGGCCGCGTCATGGTCAAAGACGAAGACGTCTGCCTCCACTGCGGCCTCTGCGCAGAACGCTGCCCCACCGCCGCCTGGGACATGCAAAAATTCTGGTACAACGTCACCAAAGCCGGCGAAGTGAAGTACGGTAACTTCGTGCAGATAGAACGGAATGGAGCGATCTAGTTCGAAGCGGGCGTATCCACTAAATGACGAATCTTAAGAAATACAGATTCGAGTACGTGCTCGTGATTGGTGCGATGGTTGCGAGTGCTGGCGGCTTCTGGAATATCTTTTTAGGTCCCGAGGCGAAGCCTAGTGCGTACCACTTTTTCCACGTCATCACGGTCTTTGTCTGGTTGATCTTGCTGCTCCTGCAACTCAACCTCATCGGAAAGAAGGGCTTCCTGAACCATAAGAGTATCGGGCTCTTGATTCTTTTCTTTGGGCCTTTGTTCGTAGCGACTACGGCGGTGATGACAATTCATTCTGCGAACAAGGGCGTGATCTCGGGTAAAGGCGACCCTTTGTTTGTGCAAAACGTGATGGGCACGTTTGAAGTGGCGGTCTTGATCCTGCTTGCTTTTGTTGTTAGGAAAAGAAGGGCATTGCATGGAGCGTTTCTCCTGAGCACGGTGCTGGCATTCACGGGGGTCGCTCTGTTTTTCCTGCTTCTCGCGTTTGTTCCTCAGTTCAAGATCGAAGGCCCGGAAACCTTTTACCGATTCGCATATGCCGCGATAACGGGTCTCGTTATTCGCCTTATTATCGGAATCCTCTTTTTCCTAAAAGATCGGAGGAACAATTGGCCACTGCTGGTTACCGGTATAATGCCGGCATCTAGTATCCTGGTCGGTGCAGTTCTCGAAAGCTACGAGCTTATGAATCCATCAACCGCCTTCGTGGGCTCATTCAATGAAATCATGACCTTTAGCGGTAGCTTTGTGATCATGCTCGTTCTATTGCTGTCAACGGGAATTCTGGCTACGAAGAAAGCGGTGATGCGCGTCGAAAACATCGAAGACGCTCTAACGTAAAAGATCCGCCAGCTCGACAAACTGAGCGACGAACTCGCGAAAGGCAAAAAGATGGAGAAGATACTGAGAACGGCGTAGTAATGTTTATCAATAAGGGAGGAACAACATGCGAATAGCAAGGCGATTTTTTAGCTCGGTGCTGATACTGGCGACAGTTCCAGGTCTGATATTTGGACAAACTCCATGTGCTCCTCAAAAACACGCCAAACTTCCGTTTGTTCTAGACCTGACCTATCACAAGGCGAGACCAAGGCTTCTGCGAGCAGGATGGCAACCGTACCCAACGATTCATCACAATGACATTACAAATCCAAGAATTTCTTACGGTAGTGCCAAAATCTTTTGGAAAAAGGGCTATTGGGAAATAGAGGAGTGTGCTGGAACCGGCCTGGATCCTTGCGCATTCTTATTCGAGGATGCCTACGGCAACAAACTCCGCGTGACGACGGCTGGCGAAGAACATCCGGGACAAAAGTACGTCGCAAGGGTCACAGGCTATAAATTCGTTTGCGGTGACTTAGACTAAGTGAATGAGTGCTAATTACGGCGGGACCAGAATAGCGATATAATAGAAAGCGAATGAATGAGAGTAAGATAAACGATTTCGTAGTTAGATTTGCGAACGTCAATGGCACGGGTTCGGCGTCGGCTAATGCTTTGTTTACGAAGGCGGTGTTTCGGATGGGCGTGCCGGTGACGCCGAAGAACATTTTCCCTTCGAATATTCAGGGTTTGCCGACTTGGTACGAGGTGCGTGTCTCGGAGAAAGGTTATTTGGGGAGACGAGAGGGCATCGATCTGATGATCGCGGTCAATCCGCAGTCAATGAAGCGAGATTATGCGGACGTACACGCGGGCGGATACTTTCTTTATGACTCGTCGAAGCCTTTGCCGCCTTCATATGAGCGTACCGATATCACGCTCATTGGCATTCCACTGATGAACCTTGTTAATGCCGCGTTCAGTGACCCTCGTCAGCGGATGCTATTTAAGAACATTGTTTACATTGGAGCTCTGTCTGTGCTCTTTGGGATGGACTTCAAGGTGCTCGAAGGGCTTATTCAGGACCAGTTCAAAGGCAAAGAAAAGTTGATCGAACCTAATTACAAAGCTCTGCAGCTCGGCATCGACTGGGTGCGTGACAATTTTGACAAGCCATTCGACCTGAAACTCGAAACTCGTGACCTGCTCGGTGACAAGATACTTTTCAGCGGCAACTCGGCATGTGGGCTCGGGGCAATATACGCCGGTGCGACCGTAGCCGCGTGGTACCCGATCACGCCTTCGACATCGGTCGTCGATGCGTTTGCGAAATACGCCGCGAAATACCGCGTCGATCCCGAAACGGGCAAGAACAATTACGCCATCGTCCAAGCCGAGGACGAACTCGCCGCGATCGGTATGGTGATGGGAGCGTGCTGGAATGGAGCCCGAGCATTCACCGCCACAAGCGGCCCGGGAGTTTCGCTGATGAACGAATTCCTCGGGTTGGGCTACTTCGCCGAGGTGCCGACCGTTCTGATAGACGTCCAACGGACAGGACCTTCGACCGGTATGCCGACGCGAACGCAGCAATCTGATATTCTACTTGCCGCCTACGCATCGCACGGCGACACTAAACATCCTTTACTTTTTCCAGCCTCTCCAAAAGAGTGCTTTGAGATGACAGCTGACGCCTTTGACCTGACGGAACGCCTCCAAACACCTGTCATCATCATGACCGACCTCGACCTCGGCATGAACGATCATGTCACCGATTCACTTGTCTGGAACGATACGCGTGCGTTTGATCGTGGAAAGGTTTTGACCACCGAACAGCTTGATCGCATCTCAGAAACCAGAGCCGCAGCCATCGAGGGTAACGGAAATGGCCATCACGCCGACCTTCCCGGCAATGACGGCAGTGAAGAGACCGCAGGCCAGCCGCTTGAGCAGTTCAAGGGCAAGTTCGGTCGCTATCTTGACATAGACGACGACGGTATCCCGTACCGCACAATCGCCGGCACTCACACCACCTACGGAGCCTTTGTCACCCGCGGCTCATCCCGCGACGAATACGCCGTCTATACCGAGGACGGCGACGTTTATCGACGCAACATGGAACGCTTGATGCGTAAATGGGACACCGCGAAGGAACTCGTCCCGCAACCGGAGTTTTATTCACCGCAGAGACGCGACGACATTAAGTCAGAACCTGGAGCAGCAGCGACTGGGTTGAGTGACGGAGTGATTTATTTCGGCACATCCACGTACGCCGCCGAGGAGGCGTTAGAGTTTCTCGCGGAAGAGGGAATTCACCTCGACGCTATGCGTGCCCGTGCATTCCCGTTTAGCAAATCTTTCCAAGATTTTGTTGACACCCACGAACGCATCTTTGTCATCGAGCAAAACCGCGATGCACAATTCAAAAGCCTGATGATGATCGATTTAGGCGTCGATGCATCGAAATTGATCTCTGTTTTGAACTACGATGGTATGCCGATCACGGCGGATAATATTTACGGGCAGATTAAAGGAGTTGTTTCGTGACCATCGGTCGAATTTTCGTTTTTGTTTTATTGTTATTCGCGGGTCTCGTGTTGTCTTCTACTGGACAGCTACAATCCATACGCTCTGTAGATTTTGCTAACTTCACATATCCTTGGCCACCGGACATGATTGACCCCGTTCAACCGAAGCGAAAATTTACCTTGACGAACGGTGAATTTAAATGCACTAAGGATCAAATGGGCGTCACGCTGAGTCGCGTAACATATGGTGACGTTACGGGAGACGGAATCGAAGAAGCGATCGTGAGTATGAGCATTCAAACTGGAGGGTCGGCAATTCCTGGCGTAGTTTATGTTTATTCTCTTCGTTCGGAACGTCCATCGCCGTTGTGGTCTTTTTCGACAGGTGATCGGGCTGATGGAGGTCTACGTGAAGTGTATTCCGAAAAAGGAAGTCTCATAGTCGAGTTATTCGGACCACAGAAAAAGGACGAAGCCGATGGGCAACAGAAACGATTTACGCGAACGCGATACATATGGAATAACAGCCGCTTTCGGCAAAAGGCCACAAAGGAAATTATAGAGTTAGCAACCTAGCGACAACAGTATGACCTACTTACGATCAACATTTCGACATCCGGCACTACCGAAGAACGACCTTGGGTACACGGTCGATTATTATGAGGGTTCGCTTTCGACGCTTTGTGCGGGGTGCGGGCATGATTCTATTAACGCGGCTATTGTTCAGGCGTGTTGGGAGATGAACATCGAGCCGCACAAGGTGGCTAAGCTATCGGGCATCGGCTGTTCTTCGAAATCGCCGGCATACTTTTTGTCGAACTCTCACGGGTTTAATTCGGTGCATGGGCGTATGCCCAGCGTTGCAACTGGAGCGAATCTCGCGAACCGCGACCTGATCTATTTTGGCGTCTCGGGTGACGGCGACACGGCTTCGATCGGGATGGGGCAGTTCGTGCATGTCGTGAGGCGAAACCTGAATATGGTTTACCTCGTGATGAACAACGGCTGCTATGGCCTGACAAAAGGCCAGGATTCCGCGACCGCAGACGCAGGATCGAAAAGCAAAGCTGGAAGCGTCAATTTATTCGAGGCGATAGACCTTGCAAGCCTCGCAATTGAACTTGGAGCGACATTTGTCGGTCAGAGCTTCTCCGGCGACAAAGAACAGCTCACGCCCTTGCTCAAAGCCGCGATGAAGCATAAAGGGTTTGCTTTTTTGAATGTTATCTCGCCTTGCGTGACATTCAACAACAATACTGGCTCAACAAAATCGTACGATTACGTTCGCGAACACGTCGAGGCAACATCGACCATGGATTTTGTGCCGCTGATGCGTGAGATCACAGCGAGTTACGAAGCTGGCGACATATCAGACATAACAATGCACGACGGGTCGGAGATACGGCTGCACAAACTGCAAAAAGATTGGGATCCGATGAATCAATTCTCTGCGATCAATGCGATGCAGCGGGCAAAGCAAAAAGGGGAGATATTAACCGGCCTGCTCTATATTGATGACGATTGCAACGACCTGCACGATATGCTCGCGACGAGCGAACAGCCTTTGAATAAACTCAGTAAAGAAATTTTATGTCCAGGCTCGGATGCACTGTTTAAACTTAACTCCTCACTTCGTTAGTAAAACTTTTTAGCCACGAATGTCACAAATGGCACGAATTATTTATTTTATTCGTGCTAGTCTTGTCATTCGTGGCTAAATTGTATTTTAGACAGCCTCAGATTGCGAAGTGAAGTTAAATTCCTTTAGCTTTAGCGCAGGTAGTAATGAGCCTCCGCCGCCTTCGCTTGAGCCAACGCGCTCGGATTTGCCGACCATCAGCACGTTGCCTGGCGCGAGCATCTTGATGGTAGATTGATTGAATCTGAAATTCTTGAGCGGATACGCGATCTTGCCATTCTCGATCCACCAAACACCGTCTCGCGTTAATCCGGTGCTGCTCGCAGTGCGCGGATCGGTTTGACGGATATACCAAAGCCGGCTGACGAGGATGCCGCGTTCGGTTGAAGCTATCATTTGTTCGAGTGTGCTGCTTGGGCCGTTCGTTTCCATGATCGTATTTACGGGTCCGGGCGTTGGCTCTACGTTTTTCTGCTTGGCCCAGAAACGATTGTATTGCAAATTTTTCAGGACACCGTCTTTCACCATTTCAATACGCTGAGCGGGAATACCGCCTTGAGCTGATTGCGAGCCGGGAAGTTCAGGATGCCACGGGTCACTATAGATAGTCACCTTTTCGTCAAATATCTTTTCACCAAGCTTTGTCTTTCCGCCCGGCGCCGAAAATGCGCTGCGGCCTTCCTCGGCCGTCCTTGCGTTAAATCCGAAGCCAAAGCCTCCAAGCAGATCGGCAACCGCCTGCGGCTCGAGAATGACCGTATAAACACCGGGATCGATCGCCCGGGGATTTTTACCTTCGAGTGCTTTGCGGATAGATTCGCGGGCGATGCGCATCGTGTCGAGCTTTGCAATGTCGTTATGACTGCGGAGAAAATAGCCTGAGCTTTGGCCGTCCGGCGTTCTTGCAGTAATCGACAGTCCGACGCCGGTCGAACGCTCAAATTCAAAGTTGCCGTTCTTCGTCGCGCTGCCGCCGGCCTGAGAATTGGCGTTGTGAAAACCTGCTCCCATCACTTTGTTTTTTTCAAACTCGGCGAGGATCGCACCGACCTGTTTTGCACGATCTGTGAGCGAAAGAGTTGCCGTTGCTTCAAAGTAGCTGTTGACCGGTTTGTATGTCTGACGTCCCAGCGTGGGAACGTATTCGCGGTCGGTCGGTGCAGTGCGGGCGATCTTTTCCGCCTGGTCGACCATTGCGCGAAGGCTGGCGTCATCGAGATCATTTGTCGATGCAGACCCGCGTTTACCGCCGATCCATACCGCTATGCTGGCCGTGCGGCTTATGCGTGTCCCGCTAGTGAGAACATTGTTTGCAGCAAACCTCAGGTGCGACTGCTTACTACTGCCGACATTCGCCGACGCATCGTCAGCTTTGACCATAGAGAGGATCTTTTCAGTCAATGACCTTACTTCAGTTTCGGTTAACAACATTATTCGTGATCCTCCGCTGCATCCGCGTTCGTACCCGATGCGGTATTCAGCACATTGATATTCCTGAATCTCGCCGCTGGGCAGCCGTGCGAGACCGCGTTTGACTGGCTTGGCTGACCCTTGCCATCATTTGCCGAACCGGGTATTTCGTATGTGCTCTGTCCACCCAAACCATCGAGCGAGCCCCAGAAATCCGTTGTTCGCGATTGATACGCCACGTCGCGGAGCATTCCTGTGACTTTGCCGTTCTTGATCTCCCAAAACGTCTGGCCGCCAAATTGAAAATTATAACGCTGCTGGTCGATCGAATAGCTGCCGTTGCCGTAGATCAAAATCCCTTTTTCAACACCGGCGATCAGATCGTCTTGAGAGACGTTTTCTTTTGACGGAGTGAGCGATACATTCGGCATACGCGGAAAGGGAACGCTGCCCCAACTATCGGCGTGCAGACAGCCATACGATCTCGATTTGCCCACGAGTTTTGCCGTGTCGCGTGTAGTTTGCCAATCGACAAAAACGCCGTCCTTTACGAGGTGCCAACTTTGGCCCGGAACAGCTTCGTCATCATAACCGACGGTCGCCATTCCCAACGGCTGTGTGCGGTCGGCAACAAAATTAACCATCTTCGAGCCAAATTGCAACTTGCCCGTTTTGTCGGGTGTCAAGAAACTCGTACCCGCATAGTTTGCTTCCCACAGTAATGCGCGATCAAGCTCTGTAGGGTGGCCGACGCTTTCGTGGATCGTCAGCCATAAATGCGACGGATGCAGCACGAGATCGTATTTGCCAGGAGCCACCGTCGGAGCAGAGAGCTTCATAACAGCGTGCTCGGCGGCAGTTTTGGCCTCGGCTGTCCAATCGTGCTTCGTCATGTACTCAAAGCCGATCTGCTGCGGTTCGCGCAACGAATCCACAGATTGAAAATCACCGGTCGCACGGTTTGTTGCCGTCGCTGTAAAACTGGGATTTGTGCGAATTATGTACTGTTCGATCCGCGAACCGTCGGACGTTGCGAGATACTTCTGTTCATTCACCGACGCAATTGACGAACTCACAAAACTGATTCCTTTGACGCCAAGGGCAGCCTCGTTAATTTTCAAAAGGATCGCTGTTTTTTCATCAACCGGAACATCGAACGGATCTTTTTCAAAGGAACTTTTCCAACCCGTGACAACTCTTGGCGTTGGCACAAGTTCGACCTTCTTACCGGTTATCACGGAGTTAGCCTTAGCGATGGCGGCGGCTTCAGTTGTCACACGTTTGACCTCATCGAGCGTGACGATCGGACTGCTGGCGAAGCCCCACGTTCCATTTATTAAGACTCGTACGCCAAAGCCAAAATTCTGGCCGCTCGAAACATTCTGCACCTGTCGCTCACGAGTACTAACAGCCTCGACTCGATAGCGGTTTATGCGGATGTCCGCATAACTCGCACCAAGTTTCTTTGCCGTGGCAAGGGCCGCGTCGGCAAGTGCATTTTTGTCAAGGCCCAAGTATGCAACGGTTTGGGCCTCGTACGCCCACGCCGGCAGAGCAGCAACGCCGAGGCTCAAACCTGCAGTTTTTATAAAATCACGTCGGGAAACGAACATTTTATTCTCCTTAAAATACCGGCCGCTTAAGGATATCGGCCAATGCACGCATTCTGGATGCATCTATCGAACTCTTCGTCCCAATGGCCCTTTTTTCGAGCGATTTCGCGAAACCGCTGAGTTTTCCTGGTTTTTTCTCGCTCTCAGCCTTCTGAATAGCAGACCTCAAGGTAGCGATCTTATCCGCCGTCATCGATTTTGAACGCTCCAGTTGATCGACATATGCTTTTGCTACAACCAATCTACGAGGCCACTCAAGTTTTGATTGGCTCTGAACATTGAGTCTGGAAAAATTTCTTGAGTTAGCGGCATCGATCTCATTCTGGGTCAGGAATTTTGTCGGGGTCAGTTCAAATATATCGAGTCCGCGTGCGATCTCAGACGAATATATCTTTCCGTTGTACCAGTATGACGACCACGAACCGCCAAGCACAAGCATGTCTTTGTAGATCGGGCCGCGATCATGATATCCGATCTCGATAGGGTGATCGGCATCGGTGAAGTCAACTAACGAGATGCCGCCTTGGTACCAAGCCTGTATTTTAATATCTCGGCCGGGAACAGGAACGAGCGAACCGTTGTGAGCTACACAGTTCTCGCTGTCGCTCTGAGCGGCTGGCAGCTTATAGTAGCTAGCAAACTTCAGCTTGTTATTCTCCAGATGAAAGATCGAGTCGGCCCCCCAGACATTAGGATCGCTCTCGCGACAGCGAGCTCCCATTCCGCCACCCCATTCGTCGGTAAAAACGACTTTCTTGCCATCATTTGAAAACGCGGCCGAATGCCAATATGCGTAATTCTTGTCGTTCACGGCATCCAGGCGTTTCGGGTTTGCGGGATCTTTGATGTCAAGCAATATGCCGTTACCTGAGCAGGCACCGGCCGCGAGTCCGAGTTGTGAATATACCGTTATATCGTGGCATTGATCGGTTTCTACGGGACGACCTTTATTGTCGTGCGAACCGCCGTCGGTTAGGGCGTTGATCGCGCCGGTCTTTTCGTCACCGAAAATGCGCGGCGTCGAAACTATCTTCGCGTCCTTTGGTGCATTTAGCGGCACTTTGATGATGTCGATACGAAAACGAGCGGATTCCTTATCTTTGGCCGGATCGCCATCCGAACATCCGGCGAGCTCTTCGTTCTGACGAACGAACGATGTTCCCGACACGTAAATGTAAACGTGGTCTTTATCATTCTGAGGAACAACTAACGTATGCGTGTGCGAACCGCGACAGGTTTGCACTGCGCCGACCTGTCTCGGATTTTTGATGTCGCTAATGTCGAATATTCTCACTCCGCGAAAGCGATCTTTTTGGGCGGAAGGCAATCCAGGCTGCTGTCCAGCTGCGGGTGGAGGATCAGGCGAAAATCCTTGCGAACCGCAATCGAGCCGGCCGTTTGGCATCTCGACCGACATGAACATCAGATTTTTGTAAACCGAGACATCTCCCTGTCCTCCCGGACAAAGCATAGAAGTCACTAATTGTGTCTTCGCGGGATCGGAAATGTCGTAGATATTCATCCCATAAAAATTGCCAAGAAACAGGTGGTTACCTTGAAACGCGAGGTCGGAGTTTGCGAATGCGAGACCGGCGATAGCCATCCGCATTTGAGCGGGAACCATGGACGCATCGCCAATCCCCATCGCACCCAAAGCGGTGCCAACTTTCGGGCTGTTTGGATCGACACCGAGATCAAAAGCACCTGGCTTTTTTAATAGCGCCAGATGTCTAATGCCAAAGGCCGCTTCACCTGCGTCATAAAGCCCTGGCGAAAGTTTGGTACGGGGATCGTTAGGGTTAGAGCCCGTCATTCCCGCCGGCAATGGCGGAGCGGGCTGTGGTGCGAATGGGTTTTCGTTTTGTGCCGTAGCACCAACCACAAAAAATAAAAGCAAAAGTACCGACCCGAATATAAGACGAATGTTGTTTGTGCGATTCATAGTTTTCTCCACTAGCGATTTTTACCTAACATTTTCTGCATGATCCTGATCTCGGCACGTTGGCCGCTGTCCACATCTGTAATGAAATTGAAAACTTCAGAATCTTGCGCCGTTCCTGGCTTTTCAACAAGCTCTTTTACCATCACTAATGCACCCTCGTGATGCTGTATCATTCCCGCCAAAAACAGCCTATCAAACTCCTTGCCCTTTGCATTTTTGAGAGCGTCCATCTGTTTTGGCGTGAGCATTCCGGGCATAAGCATGTTATGACTCGACATGTCCATTCCTGGCATATGATGATGCATATCTCCGGCCATCTGCATTGACGCGGATTCGCCTCGAACCGCAAGCCAGCGTTCCATAAACCTCATCTCTTCCGCTTGCGAATGACTAATACGTGCTCCGAGAAGACGAAGTTCTTTACTATCAACACGCGAATCCATTAGTTCCACCATCTCAACTGCCTGAGCGTGATGCATGATCATACCCTGCATAAACTCAACATCTTTCTTAGAAGTCGGCGGCAACTGGGCTCGTGTTGAAGGCGGCAGAGTTTTGGTTGGCTGCCCAGGAGCGCCGGGTCGAACCACAATGGGCACTTGTTTTGTGTCACTCTGACCGTTGACAGGTATGACGAAAACGCAAGCTAGTGCCATCACGGCGATCATGACATGAAAATATATCTTCTGTATCAAGTTGGGTCGGTAATTCATTTTTCGCTTGTTCAAGCTTATAGTACGATGTTCGATCTAAAAAGTTTAGGTGAAACGTATAAGATCTACCGATACATCAAAAGAAAAAGCAGCCATCTTGGCCGCTTTGAGTCGTTGAATCTAATTGGAGGCGGCGATCGGAATCGAACCGATGAATAAAGGTTTTGCAGACCTCTGCCTTACCACTTGGCTACGCCGCCGAACCGAAGGTTAAAGGATGAAGGCGAAAGGATAAAGATTGAGCAAGCGAATCACTTTCTCCTTTATCCTTTCGCCTTTCTCCTTTCAAAACTGGAGCGGGAGACGAGATTTGAACTCGCGACTTCGACCTTGGCAAGGTCGCGCTCTACCACTGAGCTACTCCCGCTTGGCAAACAATAATTTTACCGACTGCTCCGAAATTGTCAAGTTATACACCCTGCAATAGTTTAACTATTGAGCGGTGATGTCTTTCAAAAAGACCCAATCGCCACTGCCGCTCATTTTTATATTGCCGATGCGTTTGTTGGAAACGACGATATTTGCAGGATACCATAATGGCAACATGGGCAGGTCGTTGCTGATCATATTCCAGGTTTTTGTGTATAGGGCTTTCGCTGTGGCTTTGTCTGTCGTATTTTCAGCATCATCGATTAGTTTATCGACCTCTGAATTAACATAACGGCCACGATTACAGCAAGACACAAGTTCCGGAATCGGAATTTTCGCTGAGCTGAAAAGATCGCGCAAAAAGATCGTGTCAGTGTTGCCGCCTACCCAAATACCTGTATACATCTGAAATTGACCCAATCCCAACTGCTGGGTAAGGGTGGGTCCATCCAATGTTTCAATCTGAATATTCATTCCGATTTCCGCAAGAGAACTTTGTATTACTTGAGAATATTGACTGGTAGCTGCTCCACCAGCGCGGTATTTGAAAACAATGGGTTCATTATTATAACCAGCCTCTTGAAGTAGCTGCTGTGCCTTTGCTGGATCGTAAGTGTACTGCGTACCAGGCGAAAATGCCCACGACTCAGGAGGCAGAACGGCATCTGCAATTCGAACCTGATTCAGCAATAAGTCCGAAACTATTTTCTTTCGATCTATTGCATAACCTATCGCCTGACGAATCTGCACATTTGCAAGCGGCCCCTCCTTAGTATTGAAAAGAAGGTACTGAATATTAGAACCGTCAAACTTATCGACCTTAAGGTTGACCGATTGTCCCATCGAATTGATCATATCCGGTGGCAGATTTGACGGATTAGGAGCGAGATCAACTGTCCCGGCTTGGAGTTCAGCTTGCAATGATGAAGCATCGGGAAGAACCTTTAGCCGCATTTTTTGCACTTTAGGAGCCGAATCCCAATATTCGGCGTTTCCGGATAATTCTAGGATATTTTGAGATGTGTCAAGGTTGACAAACTTAAATGGTCCAGAGCCCAGCGGCGTTTCTTTTTGTTGACCGATTGTCCCTTCAGGAATGATCGGTATTGCGACCAAATTCGACAAGATCTTGTTCCTGAATGATGGCCTGACTACTTTGATAACGACGGTCTTGGGATCTGGCGTCTCGACCGCGCCGTCCATATAGGGCACCTTTTTTGTCTTTACCTTAACAACAGCTCCTACGCTCGCATTTGCGTTTTTTGGTTCCGTCTTCGGAGCGTTTGAATCTACATTTATCGAAGTATCCGGCGCCGTATCAAAAAAGCCGCCCGCCTTGTAGCCGTTGGATTGGAGCAGTTGGTCAAGGGTGTATTTCACATCGGCTGAGGTTAAGACTGTGCCATTGTGAAATTTTACACCCTCGCGAAGAGTAAAAGTGATCGTTTTTCCATCTTCCGTGGTTTTAATGTCGCTTGCCAGTTCGCCGACATAATCGAAATTTGCATCCTTCCTAACCAACGAATTGAATATCAAAGTTCTGACCCGTTCTGCGGCGGCATCGGATTTTACTGTCGTCAAGGTGTCAAGAGTCGTAAACTGTTCAGGCATTGCTACAGTCACCGCATCACCGCCTCGGCGGCGGCAGTTTGACGCCATAGCAAAAAACGACAAGACAATTACGATAAGGATCAATTTACGCATAAGTTCGATTTTCCTTTAGCGGCTGAGGCGGTCATTGAGAGCGGCGACATCGTCGGAGAGCTGGGCGATTTGGGCTGTGTCGAATGGAAGCGGCGGTGATAGTTTCGATTTCAATGCTGCAATGCGTGCTAGCGATTCATCAATGCGATTCATGCTAATTTCTTGCGACTCAACTGCTTTCAAGACTGCTTCATAGCCTTCGCGAACAGCATTTGGATCCGCACATATTGCCAACATATCGTTGCCGGCTGCGACTGCCATTTTACAGGCTTCGCCGATGCCGTAATTTTTTACAATTGCTCCCATTTCAAGATCGTCCGTTATACAGAGGCCGTCAAACCGAAGTTCGCCGCGAAGCAGGGTGGTTACAAAGTTGTAACTCAATGAAGATGGTAAAAGTTTGCCATTTTCGTCCTGTTCCTGCAAGGGATGCTGCGGAAACGCCGCGTGAGCAGCCATCACGACGCGAACATTGCCAGTAGCGATAAGTTCGCGATACGGAAATAGATCGACATGCGACAGCAAATATTCATCGACATCTACAACAGGTAACTCTTCATGCGAATCAACCTGTGAAGCACCCAAGCCGGGAAAATGTTTTAGACATCCAATAACTCCGTTTGTCTGCAACGTTTGTAAAAATTCACCAGCGAAAGCGGTAACTTCTTCTTTTGAATTTCCAAACGTTCGCGAAAAAAGGCCATTGGTATGTTTTGAACGCTCTTCGTCCATTGCATCGACGACCGGAGCAAAATCCATGTTGAAGCCGAGAATGCGAAGAGTTTCGGCGATGATCCTGGCTAATTCAGCGGCGTCTTGAGCATTAGCGATCTTGCTCGCGGCGGGCATCGGCGTCATTATGCGTCTGAGACGGTCAACAAGGCCGCCTTCCTGATCGATACTCAAAAAGGGAACTACAGGCAATGTTGAACGCAGTTCGTCAAGCAAGTTTCTCGTCTGCTGTGCTTCTTTAATATTGCGTGCAAACAAACACACACCGCCCGGCGAGACCTCGTCGAGCAGCTCTTGGGTCGCCTCATCAACCTCCGGTCCGGCGATGCCGATAAAAAATAGCTGGCCGATCTTTTGTTCTAGTGAAAGGGAATTGAGGTGTTCGATCATAACCTCACTTTTGGGGTCAAGGAATGCCAAGATAATTACACCCTGCGAGCGTCGGCACGATTAAATTCCAGGGCCTCGTCCAAAGTAATTCTCAAACTTTCCAACAGCTCAGGTTTCGTAGCCTCCTGGCAATTGACACCCGAAACTTCTTCGATCCATCCGATCCACCAATCGCCGTCCTGTTTCACGACCGCTGTGTAATTATTCTTCATTGGATAATGATATATTAGCCGATTCTTAAGTGTCTAGCACATCGTTACTTTAGCGGTGCACAAAGTGTCCCACTGTCCCACGGTTTTTTTGTCCGTTTGTCCGGTGTTGTCCGGTGACACCACCGGACAACGCAAACTGTTTATTCACAATAGTTTACAGCCCAGAAAATGACTTGTCCGGTAAATTTTACAAAAAAGTTTTCATCGAACTGTCCCATCGTTTTTTCAACCATTGTCGCTATTACCGTTCCAGATCGTTCCACTATCAAGTGGAACGGTCTAAACTTGGCAATTAAATGAGTTAAGTCCCCCAAAATGCCCGTATTCCACGGTTTTTGAAAAAAATAAGTTTGCGTCTTGCGAAATTCATAAATGTTGTAAATAGTATCGTTACAGCATTTCACCGCTCCAAAACCTTGCGATCATCGCTGGAACGGTAGATACGCTCAAGACTAAAGACATCAGACTCAACACTCCGCATTAGTTATCAAATAACACACTACACGGCCCATAATACGAAAAATCATACAGATTGTTCGCGTTATTATCTATGCAACAACAAGACCAGACGTATGACATTCTCGGCTAGATGTGTGGGAATGGTTCGTGGGCGTTCCAACTTGAGAGCCAGAAAAAAGTCGGAGATTTCGATAGTGCGGTATGTCGCCTAAAACGTGGAAAGGTCGCGGATCAAACGGGATGCAAACTGATCAGCTTTATCTAAAACATCCCGATCTCACCGCGTCTTATCAACAAACCCGGCTTTCTAGAGACTGTCTAAACTACTTCAACGCCTATCCAAATACCCCTTGTATTTGTACTGCTTTTTTGGACTTAGGAAATATAAAATATGTTGGGTTTGGTGTCAAGCGGGAGACCGTCCCCGTTGCATTGATTTATTCGTCAAGTTTCGCCTTATCGTCTTTAGAAGCACTGAAAATATTGAATTGAAACTGTAGAGCCATTTTAACGAGTTCTAAGAACTTTGCTTCGGAAAGGTCTCCAACACTTCTTAAGATGAATGCTCCAATCAGCAAAAAGAACACCTCCACCCCGACAAGAGTAACGAGGAAATACCCCCAAGATGAACTAAAATTTTGAATCAATAAAACTAGACCGACAACGACTACTAGTACAAATAACCAAAAACTGCCAACAGCCCACAATTTAAAGTATTTGTTTTCCTTAAACACTCGATTTGCTTCTGCTTTTTTGTAAAGTTCTAAATCTGTCTGTTTCATAATTCCTAATAAGTCAGGATCATTCTCAAAGGCCAAATACAATTTGTTCCAATCAGATGCATTCGACCTCAAAGCCTCTTTGATATTTTCTAAACGACCTTGCGATATATCATAGTATTGTTGCCATTCGGGATTTTGTCGAAAGGCTTCCATACCGAAAAGAAATGCATTTTTTTCGTGCTGTAGGACTTCTACCAACGAATTAAAAGGTAAATTTAGAGCGCCGTAGTCTCCGTTTGCTTGAAGACGCTTAATCATTATTAGAGCAATGGCAGCGGAAGCGTTTGAATGGGATCCTAATGCCCTTCCTCTCGCGATCCTACCATGTTGTGGATCGAATAGGCCGTCGATAAGCTCTAAATTTATTTCCTCCAGTCTAATCATTTCGCGATAACAATCTAAAGCTTCGACAAACGAGTAGTTATCAAAGCTTTTCCTAGCCTTATTTGCGAAATCGGAAATTTCGCTAGATCGCAGGAAATACTTCCACTTAGGAATATGTGCTCCCAAAGTATCTCTAACTTCGGTAGAGAGACCTTGAGGAAGATTCTCCAATTTGCAAAGACATTTTTTTAAATGCTCGTTAGCCTTATTCCTGAATTCCTCAGTTTTATCTGTATCACGTTTTTCATAGAAATAGGCGGCCAAACAGTCGTTTTCTTCGAAACGGTAATAGTTTGAATATACGAAGTATTGTGTTTCAAAATCTATCGGCTGGTTCGTATTTGTTAAATACTCCAGTTTGGTTGCCGCTTCGGAGAAGCGTGTAGCAGCTTGGATATAATTGTCCAAATGATGCACTTCCTTACGGGCAATCTCTTTAAATTCCACGCCCTTCGTGTACAAAATTTGAGATTCTTCTTCAATTGCTTCGACGCACATTATAATGATTAAAACTCACAGTCCTTCGATAGTTGTTTTCCTGTCGCCCACGTCAAACTGATAGCCTTCGTTGTATTTCTTTGGTTTAGACATGTGGTTGTCCTTGGACCTTATTGGTGCGTCAAAATAATAGACGACAAACGGGCGAAATGTAAAGACTATGCATGCGGAATCCGCAATTAAACGATCTCGTCTTTGACCTTGTGTGAAAAGCTGTTTCGAATTCTTCGACAGAGTGTTGATCTCGGTGTTGCGGTTTGTCGCCAAAGATTGGTCGCGAACTATACAAAACAATCCATAACAGAACGCTGAACTTTTGATTGCACATATGAACCCTATATGTTATAAGAGATTAATTCAACCAAGTCATCTCAAAATTTTGAAATTTGTACTCTCAACGAGGGTGAATTTTAAATGCTAACTTTAATCAGCTTATAGCATAAATAATATGGAAGATAACGATCAATTGATGATAGGTAAAAATACCAATATAGATCAAAACAGCCCAAAAAGTTCTGATGAAAACAATCTTTGGACCACATGGTATTCTTTTGTTTTAATCGTGTTTTTCTGTTTTGCGTTTAGTTTGAATTTTTGGCTTAAGAACGTTTTATTGATGGTTTTTGGAGAATCTATTGCCATCGACACAATTAGTTATGTAATCTCACACCTCGGTGAATTTTTAGCGTTAGTAGTCGGGGTTCATCTTATTTATCATTTTTTTTTCGCTCGACATGAACAGAACATCTTTATTAGTAATATGCGCTCTCAACTTGAAGGCACTACTAAGAAATTCGGCGATTCTTTACAAGATGCGAGTAAGTCATTAGATGCAATTAACCAATCTGTTGGCAAACTCGACGGGGCTATTCTAAAGATTGAATACATGAAAGTCCATGAGCTAATTGACCAAGCAAATCAGGAAAAGACCCAAATTTATGAAAAAGCTATCGATGAAATCAAAAAATGCGAGCATTCTATAGACATTTTTACTTCCTATCTTTCCGAAGCTAATTGCGATGACAATGGTGTAGAAAATGCTAGGAAAGAATATTTTAAGAGTTTAGAAAATCTTGTTGAAAATCCTCCCCCAAATAAGGATTTTAAGTACCGTCGAATTGTTCAAGCTAAAACTGTTGAAGATCTATGGACAGATTTTAGCAACGAATCTCCCTATAAGTCACACATTGAAAAAATCAGAAACATGGAGAAAGGCGGTCACCCATGCTCAATTGGTTTGATGAGTCGTCGTCGCCCAACAACTTACGTCATTATAGATAAGAAAGTACTATTGTGGCAGATTAACCAAGTTGAGGAAGACGGTAAAATGGACCTATATGGAATGTTCATTGTTCAAGATCCGCAACGAATATTAATTGAACATTTTAGCGAAGAATTTGACAACTGCTGGGATAAGAAGTCATCAACTTTGCCTTAATGATTTACCAATAACAAATCGCCAACTCTTTTCATTATCTTGTGTCATTACCCGATTGAAAATAGCGCAGTCAACTCACATAATGGAAAATCCGCTCTATTGCTTATGATCTTTTTGAGAAGCCGTTCGGCAGAGAGGGCGTTGATCTCGACGCCGTTAAACTCGGCTTTCACGTTAGCTTCCCTTTTTGCCAAGAATGTCGTCGCCATCTATCACGTTATCCCATCAAAATCGCAAGGATGTTAGTTGTTAATCGTGAAGGGCACGGGCGGTATCTCGGGTTGCGGTTTTACCAGCTTTATCTGTCCCTGTTCATCTACCTCGTATATTTTTGAGGTCAACGGTGATGGATAACGTTCCATTTCGCGCTCCATCTTTGCCTTCATCTCGATCTGATAGTTCTCGTCTTCGATATCTATCCATGCGTAAAAGCGATGACGGCTCGGGATGCCAAAACGAAAAGGCGAGCCTATGGTCTGTGCTATGAGATAGCGAAACTGGGAAATAAGCAGACAAGTCGTGACAAACTGCTGCCCCTTTTCCGGCCACAGTTCGTTACGCGGCGTGTTGGTCCCGACAATTTCGATGCCTTCGGAAAGATCGGCGAGGTTTTCCATCGCCTGCTTAAAAAGCTCGTCCATAGTTTTTCCCCACGAGTCGAGCATTTCCTGTGTGATCCAGTACATTATCGTTTGCTGAGGACGGTCGATCACTAATGCTGTCACCACCTCGTCGCCAAAAGGATAATGGAGTTTGCCCTCGGGGATCTCATTAAGCCGGACGTGTTGGAGCCGCACAAGGTCCTTCACATCGCCCCAAGTGAAATCCGGAACCTCTGTCGCGACAGATACGTCCTCTGCCATGTTCAGCATTCCGGCATATTCATTAAAGATCGCGTCTTTTAGATCTTCGTGCGTTTTGCCAGATATCGAGTACCGTGCATAAAGGTCGCGCAGCGGGACATTGATACGAACATTGTCCTGTTTGTTGCCCACAAAAAAACGATCTGCATCTCCCGGCTCAAGCGGACGGACAATGTACTGAGGATAGATCTCCTGAACCGCCTTGATGGCACGGTCGCGAAACGCTAACTTCTCTTCGTGAGCCAGACCAGCCCAAACTTTTTGATAGTTGATCATGTTGTCACCTCTAGTCGTCCTCGCCTTTTAGGATCGCGTCGAGTTTTGTTGCTTCGAGGATGGCAACGCTGTCGAGGAATTCTTCGCGCGTCTCGATGGGCATCGGGCCTAATACGGTTTCGGTAAACTTTTCGAGCAGATGCGGCTTTTGGTGTTTGATGCTTATGTAGAGCCGCTTTGAGGCTTCCCAAGCCCGGTCGACCGATGCCGACATCTCCGCTTCTCTCGCCTTTTCGGCTTTATAGCGGTCGTATTCCTCCGCCAGCCCTTTTTCCAACCCGTCGATGATCCGGTCAAATTCGCGTAGCTGTTCATCAACCGTCGCCTTGTCGGCGGGAGAAACGTGCACGCCCCGCGCCACACCTTCCTTGATCTGCGCCCGATATCCTTCGCGAGCTTCAAGAAACTCAGTCAGATGCACGAGGTTCTTTTTGTAGTCCTCCGGCATTTCGTATTCGTGTTGCGGTCTCGACATGTGGTTGTCCTCTTAAATTTTATTTTGTGCGTCAAAATAATAGACGACAAACGGGCGAATTGTAAAGATTACAAAGGTAGAATTGCGTAGTGTAATTAAACGATCTTGTCTTTGATCTTTGTAAGAAGCTGTTTGGATTCTTCGGCGGAGAGGGTGGTGATTTCGGTGTTGCGTAGTTCGTCTATGGCGGTTTCGTTTGTTACGGCGAAGAGGGAATATTGCGAGGCGGCGTGGCCCGCAGCGGCTTTGGCTAGGCCGGTTTTCTTTTCGTCGGCAAAGACGGCGAGTTCGTATTTTTCGAGCTTCTCGAGGACGCCTTTGGCACGTTCGATTACTGTTTGCGGCAGACCGGCGAGTTTGGCGACGGCGATGCCGTAAGATTTTGAGGCTTTGCCGGGTTGGAGTTTGTGGAGGAACACAACATTACCGTCCTTTTCGGCAGCCGTTATCTGATAATTTTTTGCTCCGGGTAGGTTTTCGGCAAGCTCGGTCAATTCGTGATAGTGCGTGGCGAATAAGGTCTTTGCAGAGTGCTCCTGTGAATTATGAAGATACTCGGCGACGGACCAGGCGATAGATAATCCGTCAAAGGTCGAAGTGCCGCGTCCGATCTCATCGAGCAGGACGAGGCTTCGCGGCGTGGCGTTGTGGAGGATGGCGGCAGTCTCGGTCATCTCGACCATGAAGGTCGAGCGGCCCGATGCAAGATCGTCCGACGCTCCGACACGCGTCCAGATCCGGTCGAGGACCGGAAGTTTGGCCGACGAGGCCGGGACGAACGAACCGATCTGTCCGAGGATCTGAATGATCGCGACTTGACGCAGGACGGTCGATTTGCCGCCCATGTTTGCGCCGGTGATGACCAGCAGACGGTCGGTCGAGTTGTTCATCACAAGGTCGTTAGGAATGAACGATGTGCCAAGCGAGGCTTCGACAACGGGATGACGGCCGCTCTTGATCTCGATCTCATCGCCATCATGCAAAACAGGGCAAACGTAATTTCTTTTTGCTGCGACCTCAGCCAAAGAGCAGAGTGAGTCTAACGTAGCAAATGCTCTTGCGGTGGACTGTAGTTTGCGCGTTTCTTCGCAGACTTTATCTCTAACTTGTTTGAATAACGTAGTCTCGATCTGGGCGATGCGGTCTTCGGCACCGAGTATTTTCTGCTCCCATTCTTTTAGCTGCGGCGTCGAATAGCGTTCGGCGTTGGCGAGCGTCTGGCGGCGTTCGTAATCGTCGGGAACACGTGAAACAGCTCCTTTCGATATCTCGATGTAGTAGCCGAAGACGTTGTTGAAACGGATCTTTAGATTTGAAATTCCGGTGCGTGTTCGCTCTTTTTCTTCAAACGCAGCGATGGTCTGTTTCGCGGAAGTCGAGATGCCGCGAAGCTCGTCGAGTTCGGCATCGTAACCATCGCGGATCACACCTCCGTCGGTTACATTGACGGGAGGTTCATCACTAATGGCACGGTCGATAAGATCGCGTGTCTCAGGCAATTCGAAAATGTTCTCGGACAATACTTGAAGCAGCAGGGAAGTCGCGTCCGACAGCGTCTCATTTACAAGTGGAGCCTGGCCGATCGAGCGACGCAACGCGATCAGATCGCGAGGGCTTGCCGTTCCGTAGTTTAAGCGGCCGATGAGACGTTCGAGATCGCTCACGTTCTTCATCAGGAAACGTAGCTTGTCGCGTAGAATCAGATCGGAAAGTTCGGTCACCGCCGAAAGTCGGGTTTGAATTTCACTGCGCTTGATCGACGGCCTTGTTAGCCATTGCTTTAAGAGCCGCGATCCCATTCCGGTAATACACTCGTCGATAACGCCAAAAAGCGTGTTCTTACTCTTTTCGCCGCGAGATTCAAATATCTCAAGATTCCGCAGCGTCACCGCATCGAGGACGAGAAAATCGTTGGACTCGAAATATTTTATCTCGGAAATATGGCCAGCTGTCGCACGCTGCGTTTCCTGCGCGTATTTTAGACAGGCTCCAGCGGCACTTGTCGCGGCACTTTTCCCGCCGAGACCAAATCCCGAAATTTCGCTCACTTCCATCTGGCGTTTGAGAAGGCTTTCCGCATCCCGAAGATCGAATTCTGCGTCATCGAGCGGCGTAAGCGTCAATGATGCATCGGACGATCTCGGCGAACCGTTGTCTTCAAAAAGAGACTGTGCCACGTCATTTTTTGACGCTCCAAATACTTGCCTAACTGCTTTTTCCAGCGATCGTGGATACAAAAGCTCGCGAGGTGCGTAAGACTCGATCTCGCCGCAGACCTTTTGAAGTGAATCCGCTCCGACGATCTCGGTTGCTAAAAATTGACCGGATGATGTTTCAAGGAAAGCTGCTCCGAAAGTTTCGCCGCTTCCGTATATCGCTGCTAGGTAAACAGACTCCTTTGATTCGACAAGTTGCGGGTCAATCGCGGTGCCGGGCGTAATGACCCGGACGACCTCGCGTTTTACGAGCTTTGTTCCTTTGGTAGGCGTTTCGGTCTGTTCACAGATGGCGACGCGATAGCCTTTTCGGACCAAGCGGGCGATGTAGTTTGAAGCTGCATGATGCGGAATGCCGCACATTGGGATCGGATTTGGCGTGTCCTTGTGGCGAGCGGTTAATGTAATCTCAAGTTCACGAGAGCCAACTAGAGCGTCCTCGTTGAACATCTCATAAAAGTCGCCCAGCCGGAAGAAAAGGATCGTTCCGGGGTACAGTTTTTTGATCTCGAGATATTGCCGAAGCATCGGCGTTGCATTTTCCATCGTTCAAAGGGTATGAATCAGAGTTTAGCGAAAGCCGTCAAAGTTTCAAAATCAGTGTTTTCAATGGCCGCAACCTTTGTTACTATAATTGTTTGCATGTATCTTGAGGTGCGTTTTTGAGTAGTTCCTTAACTACCGCGTTCGGGATGGTTGGAGCCATGAGAAATGATCTCCAAGGGAATTAGTTGTTGATTTGCTGGAATTTAGTATGAAAAAGTTAGGAATTTGTTTTACGTTTTATTTTCTGACCCTTTTTTGTGTCGTGAATGCCTTTGGGCAAGCCGTTGCCCCGCAAACAGCAGCAAAACCAACGCCACCAGAATCACTCATCAAAGTCATTTCCACACAGACGCCGGAAGAGGACCAATACAAGATCGGAACACAGGATATACTTGATGTTCAGGTATTTAAGCATCCCGAATTAAATCAGAGGATCGCTGTCGGCCCGCTTGGCACAATTGCCCTTTTTAAGCTTGAAAAGCCTGTAACGGCAGTTTGCAAGACCGCAAGGGAACTCGCGAATGATATAGAAATCGCTTACAAGGAAAAGTACCTGAGAGATCCCGACATCCAGGTAATGGTGCTTGAGCAAAAATCACGCTCATTTGCTGTTATCGGTGCGGTCGAAAAACCCGGAAATTATTTCATTTCGCGAAGGGTGCACCTGCTTGAATTGCTGGCTTTCGCGGGTGGGCCAAATAAGGAATCGGGAACGCGGGTTTTGGTCGCTAGAGCCGGGAGCAATTCGAACTGTAAAGAGAACTCAGCTTCGGCAGGTGATGACGAAGGAATCGAGGTAATGGACTTTAAACTTCGCGACGTCCAGGAAGGTAAACAAACGCTCTGGATGAAGGCGGGAGATGTGGTGTCGGTTTTGGATGCCGACATTGTTTATGTTTATGGAAATGTAAATAAACAAGGCTCGTTAAAGATCCGCGAGCCGATCACTCTGACGCAGGCAATTGCTTCTGCTGAAGGATTAAAACCGGCTGCGAAGACGAGCAAGATTCGAGTCTTACGACAGACTCAGGGAAAGGCTGATCGTGAAGAGATCATTTATGATCTTGGCCTTATCGACAAAGGAAAAATGAAGGACCCGTACCTTGAACCGAACGATATCGTTGCCGTTTCTGAGGATAAAGCAAAGGCGATCTTGCGAGGAATCACAAACACGATCAAGAATACTGTTCCGTCTGCGGCTTACCGTTTCTGAGGATAAAGAACGTTTACCGCGTTGTATAAAATGAAAGAGACCCGTGGAATAATTAAAAGCCCTTTGACGGAGACTACTGAGCTTGAGAGCAATTTTGAAACTCCTTTTGCTCCAGTCGGACGATACCCTGCATATCGCGATATCAATCAGCGCGAAGGGTTTCAGTTGGCGGACTATTGGCGTGCCATCCGCAAGCGTCTCTGGCTTGTGCTCGGCATTGCTGTTTTAATGACCACGCTGGCCGCGATCTACATGGCCCGCAAGCCAAACGTCTATCGGGCACAGGCCGTAGTTCAAGTTGATAACGAGCAAAACAATCCCGACCTCGTCACTACAGACCGTCAGCGGCCAATCTCAAATCCTGATCCGTCATATTTTAATACGCAGCTTCAACTCCTTTGGAGCGAAAGTCTTTTGCGACGTGCCGTCAAGGAACACGATCTCGACACAAATAAAGAACTGCTGCAAGCTAAAGCAGAAACTGGTTCCTCCGCCTGGAGATCGATACTGAAATCTATTGGCTTAGCGACGGCTGATAAAAATGACAAGGCGGGAACGGTTCGCCTTGAAGAGTCTGGGCTTGCAAGTTCCGACGAGATCGCCGAAGCAGTCAGGTTGACACCGTTTGTCGAATTGATCCGCCGTAACCTCGAAATTGAGCCTCGTCGCGAATCAAGGGCGACCGTCAAAGATACGCGTCTCATAGACCTCGCATTTTCTAATACAAATCCAGAACTCGCGGCATTCATCGTAAACAGCATTGCAGAAACATTTACTACCGTAAATCAGGAAAAGCGTTCGGGCACGAGCCGCAAGACTAACGATTTTTTGCAGGAGAGGATCGCCACTCTTCAGACAGATATTCAGAACGACGAACAAAAACTTGCCGATCTGACGCGGAGCGAAGGCATCCTCAAAACCGGCACCGATCAAACGATTGTGATTGATCGGCTCAGCGGTCTAAACAAAGATCTTTTGGTCGCTGAGAACGAGCGAAAGAATGCCGAAGCGGATTTTATGACGGTTAGCAATTCGCCCGACAAGGTCAAGGCCCTTGCCGAGGAGAAAATGGCTTCGTTTATAACCCAGCAAGACAATATCACTCGTACTCTGCAGGCCGATCTACTCAAAAAGATAGCCGAACTCCGTAAGGACCGGGCACAAAAGCTGCAGGAATTTCAGGAAGGCACAGATGTTATTCGCGAGATCGATGACCAGATAAAAAGCTACGAGGAATCCATAGACAAAGCCGTTGCGAAATTTAATACATATCGGGAGACGTATCGCGAAAGGGCGGCAAAGGAACTGCTTGAAAATCTGCGGACAAAATATCTACAGGCTAAGTCGAAAGAAGATAAGATCCGCGCGGATTTTAATAAACAATATAACGAAGCCCAAGGGCAAAATCAGGGTGCAGTTAATATAAGATTGCTTGAGCAAAATATTGAGACCAATAGAGGCTTCTTAGATAACCTGCGAAAGCAAGTGAGCGGAAACGACATCGCCGCTCAAGGCTCCGATAACAACATCAGTGTCATCGAGATCGCGATACCGCCGGAATTGCCAATTGGGCCACGCCGACTTATGACGGTTTTTGCTGCGTTGTTTTTATCGACGCTCTTCGGAATGGGACTCGCATTGGTCTTGGAGTATCTCGATGACTCTATTCGTTCTACGGAAGAGATAGAACAATTTCTGCAGCTTCCGGCACTTGCGGCGATACCGCGTATCGATCAGTTACAGAAACGGAAACTTTTACTTGTCGGATCTGACAACGAGACCGGCGTGGACTATTTGGCGTCGGAGCTGCTTATCCATGCCGATCCGCGCTCGTCTTTGGCAGAGGCCTATCGTCATCTGCGAACTTCAATATTGCTATCGACCGCCGGCCACGCTCCTAAGTCGCTTTTGATCACATCGAGTTTGCCGTCAGAAGGCAAGACCACAACGGCAACAAACACCGCGATCAGTCTCGCCCAAACGGGAGCAAAGGTTCTCATCATTGACGCCGATATGCGTCGGCCTCGGCTGCACTCCATTTTTGACATTGATAATCGCGCGGGACTTAGTACGCTGCTGGCAAGTGAATTGAGCGATGCCGAGATCGACGATGCGATCAGACAGGACGAAAAGTCTAAATTGTATTTGCTCACTTCAGGTCCGATACCGCCAAATCCCGCCGAGCTGATCGGTTCCGAGCAAATGGCAACGTTGCTGAGAATGCTGCAAAATCGATTTACTCACATAGTGGTAGATTCGCCTCCGATAGCGTCGTTTACCGACGGAGTTCTTATCGCATCAATGGTCGATGGTGTAATATTGGTGGTTCATTCAGGCAAAAGCTCGAAACAGGTTGTTCGCCGTTCACGGCAACTGTTGAATGAGATTGGAGCAAAGGTCTTCGGAGTGGTTTTGAATAACGTCAATCTTAACTCTCAGGATAATTACTACCACTACCAGAGCTACTATCATAGTGACAATTACCGCAGCGACGATCAACAAAACGGCTAGATCGACGGCTCTTGTATGAACTACAAAGAAAAGCGGATCTATATTGCGGGTTCCGGCGGTATGGTCGGGAAAGCAATTCGCAACAATTTTGAAAAAAGCGGCTACCGAGATCCGATTGTCCGAACATCCATAGAACTTGATCTGACCGATCAGACTAAGGTCGATCGTTTCTTTTCCGTAGAAAAGCCGGAAGTCGTTATCGTCGCCGCCGCCAAAGTTGGCGGCATTCTAGCGAATGATACGTACCGGGCTGAGTTCCTCTACGACAACCTGATGATCGAGGCGAATGTGATCCATTCCGCTTATAAACATCAGGTCGAAAAACTTATTTTTTTGGGCAGTTCGTGCATTTACCCAAGACTTGCATCACAGCCTATCAAGGAAGAATCTTTGCTTACAGGGCCTCTGGAATCGACGAATGAGCCCTATGCGATCGCAAAGATCGCGGGCATCAAACTTTGCGAAAATTATTTCCGGCAGTACCAGAGCGATTTCTTTTCCGTAATGCCAACAAATCTATACGGCCCGAATGACAACTTCGATCTGCAGTCATCTCACGTTATTCCTGGATTGATCCACAGGCTTCACATCGCTAAAACAGCTGCGTCCGATGAGGTAATTGTTTGGGGAAGCGGTACGCCGCTTCGAGAATTTTTATATGTCGAAGACCTCGCCGATGCCGTTGTATTTTTGCTGGAAAATCTTGAGGCCCGCGAAGCTTATGCTTACGGCATTTCACATATCAACATAGGCTCAGGGATCGAGATCGAGATACGGGATCTCGTCGAGTTAATCAAGAAAATTGTGGGGTTCGAAGGAAGTATTCGTTTTGATACTGAAAAGCCGGACGGCACACCACGAAAATTTTTGGACAGCTCTCGCCTGTCAAAAATCGGCTGGCAGCCAAAAATCTCACTTGAAGATGGATTGAAACTGACCTACGATTGGTTTCTTAGATCAGGAGTTTTCGAAAATTCAAAGCACGCATTGGATCACAAATGAAAAAGGCGCTCATCACCGGAATTACAGGACAAGACGGCAGTTACCTGACCGAGATCCTGCTTGCAAAAAATTACGAAGTGCATGGGATCATTCGAAAATCCAGCTCCTTTAATACGGGACGTATCGATCACCTTTATCGTGATCCTGAGATACTGAACAAGACCCTATTTCTGCATTACGGAGACCTGATTGATCCTAGCAGTCTTAATCGTTTACTGGACAAGATAGAACCTGAGGAAATATACAACCTGGCCGCGCAAAGCCACGTAAAGGTCTCATTTGATATTCCTGATTACACAGCCCAAGTTGACGCTCTCGGCACATTGAGATTTTTAGACGCCATCCGCGAAACTGGACTCAGAAGAGTAAAATTTTATCAGGCATCAACCTCAGAATTATTTGGAAAAGTGCAAGAAACGCCGCAGACTGAAACCACGCCTTTTTATCCGCGTTCCCCGTACGGAGTTTCTAAGCTTTTTGGATATTGGATGATCGTCAATTATCGCGAGGCATACGATATTTTTGCGAGCAATGGAATTCTGTTCAATCACGAATCACCGCGGCGTGGAAATACCTTCGTAACCAAAAAGATCACTCGCGAGATCGCTCGTCTTGTCCACGGAAAAGGCGGAAAGCTGATTTTAGGAAATCTTGACGCCAAAAGGGATTGGGGTTATGCACCGGAATTTTGCGAAGGTATGTGGCGAATCCTCCAACACCACGAAGCTGACGATTTTGTACTCGCAACCGGAGAATCGCACTCGGTTCGCGAGTTCGTTGAAACCGCATTTTCCAATCTTGGGATCGAGATCGATTGGACAGGAAAAGGCGTCGATGAAAAAGGCGTAATCAACAGTATTGACGAAATGGTCTTTGGAGAGAAGATCGGTTCGGTAGAACGATTTGTTAGTGTCAACGATGTTGTAGTTGAAATAACCCCGACATACTATCGACCGACTGAAGTTGACTCGTTGATCGGCGACGCGTCCAAAGCGGAAAAGATTCTCGGCTGGAAAGCGAAAACGCGCTTCGACGAACTTATCAAGATCATGATCGATGCCGACGTAGAATCCGTTAAAAATTCCCCGGCCGATTTCTAACCTTTTCGAATGAAAACACGAAAAATTGAGATCATCACGCCGGTTCATAATCGCCGCGAAGAGACGCTCCAATGTTTGAGAAGTCTCGCGCGGATCGACAAAACAGGCTTGCAGGTTCACATCATCGTCGTCGATGACGGTTCAACAGACGGGACTGCGGAGGCTATTGCAGCCGATTTTCCGGATGTTGAGATCATTAAGGGCGACGGCAACCTTTGGTACACGGCCGGAACGAATCGCGGATTAGAAGCCGCTCTTCGTCACGATCCCGATTATATTCTTGCGATAAATAACGATTCGATCTTCGATGAAAAGTGCATCCTGAGCATGGTCAAATGTGCCGAAAAATATCCACGGTCAATCATCGGCTCGCTTCTTCTGGATTGGTCAACACCGCATAGGATCTTTCAGGTCGCACCGCGTTGGGAATTGTTGCGAGGCGGTTATCGCCATTGGTTTCAACAAACGATATGGACCGTTCCGGAACGCCCCTGGGAAGTCGAGTTGATCGTTGGCAACTGTGTTCTGTATCCTGCCAAAGCGGTAAGGGATAACGGTTTAATGGACGAAAAGCACCTCGTCCAATATGGTGACGCAGAATACACACCACGAATGCGCCGACGAGGCTGGCGACTGCTCATCGAGCCGCGTGCCCGAACCTTTTGCAAGCCAAACGATCCAGCAACAGGATTTCGGAAATTGTCTCTAGCGAAGAAACTCAGCCGTTTCTTTTTTGACTCTACAGGCCCATATAGTTTCCGGCGCAAATTTTATGGGAGCATGGGAGGCGCGCCAAATCTAGTTGAAGGTTTGTTGGCAATTCCGATCTACTATTTGCGTTTGCTCATCGGGAAAAATACTGAGGGAGCTTGGGCACTTCAACAACACGAAGAACCGCTATCAAAAACGTTTGCGGCGGCTGTGATCGATGAATAAAAATTAGTTAAATGCGTCAGATCATCTACGTTTGGAATTATCGCGAATGGGGTGGTGCACAGATATATTTTTTGTCTCTGATGAAACAGGCAAAAAAGTCGTATCATGTGACCGCTCTAATCCCTGCGAACTCCGAACCGAAGATCTTGCAATATCTCAATTCGTTGCAGATCTCCATCGAATTTCTGCAAAATTCCTCCTTGCCTGATAGTAAGTACGGTCTGTTGGGTAGATTGGCAAATCGCATCACTATTCACCGCTCGGAAAGCCAAATGGTCCGCAACATTCTGGCTCGTCCAAACATTGCAGATGCGATATTTCATATTGATCTCGGCTTTTGGCAGTCTTTCTTTTCGCTTTTCAGGTTGTGCCGGAAGACCAATGTCTTTATGACGATTCATACCGGCCTGCCGCTTTACACGGGCTGGCGAAAATTGCGTTGGCAGATAAAAGGAAAAGTCATTAGCCGGTTCTCAAGCTTTCATCTGCTTGCTTCAAATCAAGAGGCAAAAGGTAGTTTACAACCGTACATCGGTTCGCAAAAATTCGCGCAGGTTGACGTCACTTATTCCGGCATTGATCCTGTTGAGATAACCAACGTTATAAACATTCTTCCTGCAAAAACTGAGATATTGAAACGATACGGACTGCCTGAAAATAAAACGATACTAATGACGGTAGGACAGTTCATCGAACGTAAGGGCTGCTGGGTTTTACTGGAAAGTCTAAAACAACTCAAAGACGCCGGGAGAGAATTTGTTTTTGTGTGGCTGTCGACAACGCTTCCTGACGCCGAGACTTTGAAGAAGGTAGAGTCTTACGGACTCGGCAGCTCATTTCGATTAATTGACTCGGAAGAGATCGGCCAAACACGCGAAGACATGTTGACACTGCTGAGCAGTGCGGACATTTTCATTCTTGCGAGTTTGCAAGAAGGATTGCCAATCGCCCTGATCGAGGCAATGGCACTAGGACTGCCATGCATCACCACAAACGTCAACGCCATACCCGAAGCAATCCTTGACGGCCAAACGGGCGTGTTAGTTCCTCCGCGCGATTCGATTCAACTAAGCAAAGCAATCGCCTCACTGCTAGACGATCCACTGCATAGGGATAGTCTCGGTGCAGCAGCGAAAAAAACTGCATTTGATAAATTCAATGCTCAAACTACAGCCGAGCGAACGCTGAAACTGTACGACGACGTGTGGCAAACAAACCGCTAGCAATGTAAAATCGTGCATTAGTATTCATTTTATGAAGGTTGTCATTCTATGCGGCGGACAGGGAACTCGTCTGCGTGAGCAGACAGAAACAATTCCAAAGCCGATGGTCGAGATCGGCGGCAAGCCGATCATTTGGCATATAATGAAGACCTATGCCCATTTTGGCTTGAATCAATTTGTCTTGTGTCTAGGTTATAAGGGCGAGGTCATCAAAGATCACTTTAGCCGGCATGGTAATAGTGAATGGGAAGTTTCGCTGATTGAAACCGGAGAAAATGCGATGACCGGCGCCCGTGTTTTTCGCGTTCGGGAACAATTGGGAAACGAAGCCTTTTGTTTGACTTACGGCGACGGACTAGGAAGTATCGACATTGCCACACTACTAGAGTTTCACAAAACTCATGGCAAACTTGCGACTGTCACCGGCGTGCGGCCTCCAAGCAGGTTTGGCGAACTGATGCTCGACGGCGATAAAGTTGTAACGTTTGCAGAAAAGCCACAGGTCACAGAGAGCTTTATCAACGGCGGCTTTTTTGTAATGGAGCCGGAATTCATCGACCGTTATTTGTCGGACGATGACAACCTCACGCTCGAACGTGAACCGTTACAGCAGGCAGCTCTCGATGGTGAACTGATGATGTTCGCTCATACAGGTTTTTGGCAGCCGATGGATACCTACCGCGAATGGAAAATGCTCGAGGAGATGTGGGATAACGGCACCGCCGAGTGGAAAATGTGGGATTAAGTTATGGATCTGAATCCGAAATTCTGGCTTGACCGTCGCGTCTTTGTGACAGGAGCGACGGGCCTTTTGGGAAGTTGGTTGACGGCTAAACTGGTGTCTGTCGGCGCCGATGTTGTGGTGTTGATACGCGATTGGGTTCCTGAATCTGAGCTGTTTCAAAATAACGCTGTGTCCGGCGCGACCGTGATACGCGGTGACCTTACTGACCAGGAACTTTTAGAACGCATTTTCAATGAATACGAGATCGAAACTGTTTTCCACGCCGCCGCTCAGACTATTGTCGGCACGGCAAATCGAAGTCCGATCTCGACGTTTGAATCGAACATCCGCGGAACTTGGTGCCTTCTCGAAGCTGCTCGCCGATCGGAGTTAATTAAACAAGTCATTGTCGCATCATCCGACAAAGCCTATGGCTCACATGACGAGCTTCCATATCGCGAGGACGCTCCACTGCAAGGGAAACATCCTTACGACGTCAGCAAATCCTGTGCAGACCTGATCTCGCAAAGTTACGCTCACACATTCGATCTGCCCGTATGCATCACGCGATGCGGAAATCTTTTTGGCGGCGGCGATCTCAATTGGAACAGATTAATTCCGGGCACGATACGGTCGGCAGTTCGTAATGAATCACCAATCATTCGCAGTGACGGCACTTACATCCGCGATTATTTTTATGTCGAGGACGCTGCACTTGCATATATGATGCTGGCGGAAAAAATGGAGGAAAATCCTGATATTTGCGGCGAGGCGTTCAACTTCAGCAACGAGATACAAATAAATGTGCTTGATCTAACGCATCAGATACTGAACTTGATGGGCCGCGATGATCTGAAGCCGACAATACTAAACCAGGCTGGAAATGAGATACAGCATCAATACCTGAACGCCGAAAAGGCCCGTAAAATTCTAGGGTGGAAACCTGAATTTACTCTCGACGACGGGCTGAAACTCACGATCGGCTGGTATCAGCGCTTTTTCGCTCAAAAATCATAAAAACAAATGTCGAATCCGGCTAACACGCGAATACTCGTAACTGGAGGCACCGGATTTATCGGGCGTTATGTTGTCGATCTGCTTTCGTCGGATGGACTTGATCCATTAGTCACAACATTTAATGAGACCACCCCAAATGCAGTTAACGTTGATCTGACGCATGTCGAGCAGGTAAATGACCTTGTCCAGAGTTATAAGCCGAAAATTGTCCTACATCTCGCCGGCGTTACAGGAAATGCCGACCCGACTGGCAGCATATACGATGAAGTAAACTTTAAGGGCACCGTCAATCTCCTGAAAGCTATTGAAAAAACAGGGGTTACACGAGTCATACTGCTCGGCACGGCCGCTGAATATGGCGATCAGCCAACGCCTTTTTGCGAAGACATGCCGGGAAAGCCAATTTCTCATTACGCGGTCTCGAAAGCAAAGGCCAATCAGTTCGCTCTTGACCTGCACGCCGCGAACGGTTTTCCGGTTACGATACTTCGAGTGTTCACAGCATATGGTCTTGGTCAGCCGCATAAGATGTTTTTTCCACAGTTAGTTACATGCGGATTACTCAACAAGCACTTTAAGATGTCCGACGGTCTTCAAAAGCGAGATTTTATATTTGTTGAGGATGTCGCGGCCGCAATAGTGCAGTCAATTACAGCCGAAAACGCCATTGGACGCATTATAAATATCGCCGGCGGGCAAGGCGTTGCTTTGCGGGATGTTGCCCGAAAGGTTTGGGAGATCTGTAGTGCAGACGATGATCTTTTGGACATAGGCGCACGCGAAAAATCAGGCGACGATGTATTCGATACAGAGGCTGACATTTCATTGGCTGCGGAAATACTAAACTGGCGTCCCGGACCTGGCATTTTGAGCGAACCTGACGATTTTTCCCGCTTGAAAGAAACCATTCGCAAAATGAAACACGAAATTACAACTTCAGCCGACCGATGAATCAGGCGATCAACAATCAGACGAGCAAGAGCATCTTCCGCAACGTCGTGTACGGTTCACTGACCTGGATCTTGCCGATCGGACTAGGGTTTGTCGCGACACCGATCATTGTCCGCTCGCTTGGCAACAGTGACTACGGAATTTACGCGCTTGTCTTGGGCTTTATCAGCTATTCGTTCACATTTAATTTTGGACGAGCTATCACAAAATACATTGCCGAATATCGCGTAACCGGAGAATCCGAAAAAATTCGCGATGTAGTTTCAGCCAGTTTTTTTCTCAATATCGTGATCGGACTCATCGGTGTTTTCGTGATGTGTCTGTCGGCAGGCTGGCTCGTTCGCACTGTATTTAACATCGAACCGGAAGCACAGCACAAAACAATTACGGCGATCTATATAGCCTCGGGAATTATTTTTCTCTGGATGCTCAGTCAGGTTTTTACATCCGTGCTGCAGGGAATTCAAAGATTCGATGTCTATTCCAAGATATTCACCGCCAATAGTTTTGTTTTAACTCTGGGCAATCTGGCTTTGGCATATTTCGGTTATGGCCTGCTCTCGCTGCTTACTTGGAATATAGTCGTACTATCCGCGTTTTTTATAGTCTTCGGCTACGCCGCAAGAAGGCTCCTACCGGAATTTGGGATCACATTTAAGTTCAACTCCGAAACGCTAAAACTCGTACTTCGATACAGCTCAGCGATCGTCGCAACTCAGTTACTCGCCAATCTCCTACTCCTGTTTGAACGCGGATTTATAACCCACCGACTCGGTCCTGAAAGTCTGACTTACTATGTTGTTCCGATGTCACTAGGCTTATATTTACACGGATTTGTCGCAAGTCTCGTACAGGTAGTGTTTCCGCTCGCCAGCGAACTCAAGAACGAACCGGAAAAGCTGCTCAGACTGTATTCAAAGGCCACAAAAGTAATTTGCCTGCTTGTCGTTTTCGTCGTTGTGAGCGTGTCCGTTGAAAGTTCTTTGTTTTTACGCCTTTGGATGGGCGAAGCCTTTGCCGTCAATTCAGCGAGTTTGCTTGTTCTGCATATCACCTGTTTTGGGCTTATCGCAATAGTATCCGTTGCCTGGCAAATGACAGAAGGATTAGGCCGCCCCCAATTCAACGCCATAGCTACCGCGGTTTGCACAACGATTGGAATATCGCTGATGATCCTGCTTTCAAACGGCCTCGGAAATTTTGGCGTTGCGCTCGCTCGGCTTATTGCCTTTATCGTTATGTTCTTCTCTATTTTTGTCGTAGAGAAAATGTTTTTCAAAAAGATGCAGTTCCGATTTTGGCTTGCTTTGACAGGCAACCTTGCTTTAGCTGCGATCACTGCCGCTGCGGTCGAATACTCGATCTCATCTTCACTACCATCAAATTGGCCGTCTCTTATTCTTGCAATTTTCGTCGGCGGTTTGGTTTATTGTCTGATCTTGTGGCTGCTAAACTTTGTAACGGAAGATGACAAACTCTTAGTCAAAAGAATATTCAATAGTTAGCATTAAAATGACTGGCTAAACGAAAAGATCTGACACTTTTCTTTTATCAAAATTCTGCGGAAGGCACAGAACATTTGCACCTATGTCATCCGGTTCAAAGCCATCTATTTTTTGAAGAGTGAAATGCGTCTCGTCGATCGCATAGAAATCGTAGCTAGCTTTTGAGCGAATAAATTCGATCAGATCGTTCGGGATATAACCAAACCCTTTTGAAGTAGCCAGAGCCATTTCGATTTCAAAGATAGGCAGCCTTTCCTGTTCGAATAACTTTGACGCTCCCTGCAGAGCCATTAACTCTGCACCTTCCACATCCATTTTGACTATGCTCACATTGTCGATCTCGTGTTCACTAAGATAAGAATCAAGCGTTGTCATCTTGCTTGTAAAAGTCTCATAGTCTGCATGGCCAAATGTCGAAATAGATGAGTGTCCGTCAGGCATATCGGCAAAAACATGCAACTCAACGTCCTTTTCCTCGTTGCCTAATGCGAGGTTATTTATCATGACATTATCAGGCGGAACATTTAGTTTTACGTTGCGTCCCAGAAGCGTGAAAATATGCGGAACAGGCTCAAAACCATGAACCTGCCCAGCGGGGCCAACCAATTTCTGAAACAAAGTCGTGTACCAGCCAATGTTCGCACCAATATCCAAACAGATGTTGTCGGGATTTATCAGTCGTCTGAAAATGTTAGAGATCACCGACTCGTATTCGCCCAGGAAATAAACATATTTGTAGGAGTTGTTTTTCGTATCAATAAACAGCTCGCGGCCGTCAATTGTTTTTACAACGATCTCTCGCGGCATCGTCGGAGAAAGGCTAAATGCCAAATTCGACAACCTGTGCCTGCCTCTCTTTAACGGCGAATTAAGTGTGTAAAGCCGGACGAGTTTGTGAATAAATCCCGGCTGTGTATTGTCTAATGTCATCTAAGAAATCTATTTCGCGCTTCCCTAAGATCCTGTCGGAACGCAGCCTGCCTGCCTGCGTGTAATGCCTCCCAAAACTAAATTGTCAGCTTGCTCGGCGACTAAAGTCTTCTGCGATTGCGCGTCCCTGAGATTTTTTTGCCACAGAAAACACAGAGAGCAAAGAGAAAATTAAAGGCCAGTCACACTTTGAGCTCGTCCCAAATTCTTCGTTCTCAAGCCAATTCATATGTTATTTTATCGGCGCCTCGAGTTTGAGGTCTTTGGGATCGTAAACGTAGTCAAAAAGTTTCTACCCAAGTTACCTTACTGCCGTCGATACCGTTGACCTCGACTTTCCTAAGGATACGTCCCAACTCATCGAACCAATATGTCGCGCAGCGACTGCCACTGTAGGTGAGCATGTCGGTCATCGAGAACGGGTTAGCGACTCGCAACGATTCGACCTCGTATTTGTCTGCTTTCGTTCCATGGAGATTTGCTTTACCAAGAAACCGGTAACGAACATTCGTAAGATCATCGGGCTCCCTGCTTTCCCTCAACTCGGTAGAGCCGCCAATAGACTTTATCCAATCGCCGTCGTTTTTTCGCTTAAAGAAGTACTTTCCATCCGAAATATATTCATGCCTCGACGGCCTTGGATAGTTGCTTTCGTCAACGCGCCGCCATTTGTTTGGATGGACAACCTCCTCAATCGACCGCTCAATTAACGCCCCCGACTTGTCCGGCTCTTCGAAATACTCAAATGTCTGTGTCATCCGATACGTCGCAGTCTTGAGCATTTCCTTTGCCTTTTTCTCTGCTTTTTCGAATTCCTTCTTTGTTATAGATTTTTGCTTCTCTGATAAGGATGTTGTTTGAGCCCGAACACCAAACACCGACAAGACCAACACAGCTAAAATCAACACAGGTCTAAGAAATTTCATCATTGAATAATACACGAAAAACATTTTCTGGCGTGCGTCCCAGAGTTTTTTTTTCACCACAAAGGCACGGAGAACACAAAGAAATAAAATCAGTCAATGTTCTTGTGTTTGCGTCCCTGAGAGTTACGGTTCAAGAACCCGGTCGCGACCGCTCCCGGTTCTGACATGCGCGTCCCTGAGATTTTGTCGGAACACAAGCAGCTTGCCTGCATGTGATGCGTCCCAGGATGTTTTTGCCACAAAGAAATCCTTTCCTGTCGCCGAAGGTGACAAAGATAATAGCCTGGGGTGAGTGAGCGGAGCGAACGTAACCCCAGGGATCTCGTTCGAACAATTCCGCTCCCTGAAGGGGAGCAACATCACGCGCCGATTGTTCGACCCCTTCGGGTCGGCGTTGTGTGTAACGCTGTACCGAGGGTTGCGGCCAAAGGCCTTACCCTGGGCTATTATCTTTTTCCCGGTCGGGGACAGGAAAGCGTATTGTCGTTTCACATACCTCATCTGATTCACCTCTGACACTTCATAAAAGCAGTTATCACTATGCACTTTGCTGATTGCGGATCTAACACCTAAGAATTCCTCACGAAATAGACACTAGCGCGGTTCGTCGAAAATTGAAATACCAACTTTCCAGATATGACGTAACTTTCTAGAAACGACGCAACTTTCCAAATATGACGTGGTTTTCCAGCCGTTATACATCACTAAATCGTTGTAAAAAAGTTTTTGCGCGAATGGGGTGAAATGAACAAAATCGATTGGGTTTCCATTCGGACCGTTCCTACCGTGCGGGCTTATATAAATATGTGGTAAAGTCACTATTTCGGCAGTTTATGAAGCTTGTTCAAAGGGTCGATTTTATTAAGAAACACTGTGCCGGTAAGAAGGTCCTGCATCTTGGCTGCGCCAATTATCCGTACACACAGGACTCGATCGACAAAGAAATGCTCCTGCATTTTGATCTGCAAAAGATCGCAGGCGAATTGTATGGGTTTGATTTTGACCAGCCGGGAATCGATGTTTTGGTAGCCAACGGCACCAAAAACCTATACAGAGCAGATCTCGAAAAACTCAACGAAGTGCCGCTGAACGAAACTTTTGATGCAATTGTTGCGGGCGAAATGATCGAACATTTGAACAACCCCGGTTTGTTCCTTGACGGCATCAAACGCTTTATGAACGCTGACACGCGTCTATTGCTGACGACGATCAACGCCTATTGCGGGATGCGTTTTGCGTGGTACGGTTTGCGCGGGAAAGGAGGCATTCAGGAACCCGTTCATCCCGACCATGTCGCTTATTATTCCTATTCAACGCTTACCGTGCTTTTGAAAAGATATTCGCTCAGCGTCGATGATTTTTTGTTTTATGACATTGGTACCGAGCACCGGCCACATAACAAATGGTATCTGAATGCGGTGAATGATGTTTGTACCTTTTTTGCACCACAATGGGCGGACGGCGTGATCGCAGTTTGTCGATTGTCAGATTAAACCGCAATAGGACGATGCAGAACGCTACTGACTACAATCGAAATTTTAGCCGTGGAAGCGGCGACCGGACGATCCTCGTTGGAGTCGCTCTAATGGCATTGACCGCGATCGTGGCAGCGTTTGCACTCTTTGCAACAACAGATACGTTTCGTTCATTTCCTTATCTATTTCTAGTTCCCTGGATCATCGGCCTCGCGATCGTTATGGCCGTGCCTTCGCTTGTTCTTTATTACAAAGGAAAATTTAGTTTTGCGGACCCAATTGTCTTTGCGACGTGGTCCTATTTCTTTCCGGCGTTTGTGATGGGTGGTTTGTTTTTCGCGTTTGGGTGGTCGCAGCCTTACTATCTCGCCTACACGCAGGACATCCCATGTACTTTGCCGCTTACCGTCGGCCTGGTCGCTCTCGGATTTACAGGATTGTCCGTTGGGTACTTTTTGCCGTTAGGGGAAAAGATCGGGGCATTTTTTGAACGTTTTTTGCCGCAGGCTAATTACGAACCGCCCAAGTATATTGGCCCGGGAATCGTACTTTTGATGCTTGGCATCTTGAATACGATACTTGCATTTATACTCGGCGTTTTCGGATATCAAAGGGCCGATGAGATCAGTTCGTATGACGGGTTGATCTATCTGACAACGCTTCTGTGGATGCAGGCGAGTTTTCTGCTTTGGAATGTTCTGTTTCGGAAGAAGCAGTTAACGGTCAGCAGCGTGATCGTTTTTGTCTTGCTCGTATCTACGGCGATAAGCAAGGCACTTCTCGCGGGCAATCGCGGCAGCGCTCTTGTATTATTTGAAGTGATTGTACTCGCATATATTTTGTCGGGACGCGAGTTGAAACTTAGACAGGCCGTCGTTTCCGGCATTGTTTTGACAGTGCTCCTTATCGGTGGAATGATCTACGGCACTACATTCCGAAACGTTAAAGGCGGTGAGGCTCAGCAGAGTTTTGATAAATATACAGATGACATAGGACGCACATTTGATCAGATCGGTAAAAGCGGTTCTGCAGAATCGCTGCAGTTCGGTGTTGATCGCCTCGCCGAACGGCTTGATATTCTCACAACACTTTCCGTTGTTGTTTCAAATTACGAACAACTCGCTCCATACGAAGAGGCCTACGATCTCGACAATAATATCTGGAAAGACATGACAATATTCCTGATCCCGCGAGTGATCTGGAAAGAAAAACCCTCGGCATCAGACGCCCGTAAATACAGCGACCTATATTTCAACCAAAGCGACACATCGTTTGCCATTACACCCATTGGCGACCTTCTGCGCAATTTCGGAATCGTTGGAATATTTATCGGCATGCTTGTCATCGGAATATTCTTGCGTGTCATTTACCGCACTCTTGTCGAGTCTCAAACGCAGAGTATTTGGCGCGTAACTTTGTATTTCATGCTCCTTACTTCGGTTTCCTACGAAGCATTTTATGGAACAATAATACCTACATTTATTAAGGTAGGTTTCGTCGCCGTTATTGGTGTTTTGCTTGTTACTCTGCTTGCAAAAACGAATATTGTGGCAAACCGAATGAGTTTACCGACCTCGCCAAATAGATGATAGCTTCAAAGGAAAAATCAGGCCTTTGTAGAGTATGCGGTTCGAGTACTATCGAATTCCTTTGCGAAACACAAAACGAGCATAGTTCAACGACCGTCATTCGCAATTACAGGTGCATAGAATGCGAGTGCGTTTTTGTGGGGAATGAGATCACCAGCAAAGAATTGGGTGAGGCATATTCTACTCTTGATTCAACAAGTTATTATGCTGATATCGAGGCCGAAAACCGCGAAAAGATGGCGACCGCCATTACCCATCTCGATAGTTTTATTTCAAAGAGCGACAGCGTGATCGACATTGGCACCGGCAATGGAATGTTTGTTGAGATGTTGCACGAAAATGGCTATAGCGATGTTTCTGCCCACGAGATAAAAGGTTCGGATCTCTCGGGGATCGCTGATATTGCCACGCACATTTATCAGGACTACGATTACAGCGCCGTTCCGTCGGCTGCATTTAATGCGGCGACTTTGCTGGACGTGGTCGAGCATGTTCCCGATCCGGCATATTTGATCGGTGCGTGTTCGAGGATCCTAAAAAAGGACGGATTCGTATATTTTCACACGCCGGTCGTAACGCGAACTGATCGTGTAATGCATTTCGTCCAGAAAATTCCCGGCTTACGAAAAGCGGGAATTATTTGGCAACGCGGCAGAACGTCGGTTTTTCATCTTCAGAATTATACGTCGGAAGCATTGAAAAGACTGCTCACAAATGCGGGCTTTGCCGACATCGAGATCGAGATCAAAAACGAACTGTCATGGCCCGTGAGAAAGTACGTGGAAATATACCTGCTCGAAAGACTTGGACTTCCGTCGTCCCTATCACCAATTATCACACCATTCGCGTATCCATTTTTAGGAACAAATCTATTCAATTCCAACAAGGCAATCGTCAAGGCACGAAAAGCCTGATTATTCGAGCTTTCGTGGCAAAACGATAAGGCAGAGGCTATAATCGTTCCAGTCATCTATGGAAAAGATAGTTTTCACCAACGGCTGTTTTGACATTTTGCATCCTGGACATATCGATCTATTGTCGAGGGCAAAAGCTCTTGGAACAAAACTGATAGTTGGCATTAACAGCGATGCGTCCGTGGCGTCGATAAAGGGACATGGAAGGCCGGTCAACAGTCAGAAAGAGCGATCTGAAGTGCTGTTAGGTTTGAGGTCGGTGGACGAGGTTTTGGTTTTTTATGAGTTGACACCAGAGAATTTGATAAAACAGATCAAGCCTGATGTCCTTGTAAAAGGCGGTGACTGGCAGGAATCTGAGATCATCGGTGCAGATTTTGTTCGTTCTAACGGCGGGGAAGTGTTTTCGCTGCCTTTAAAGGACGGATTTTCAACCAGCAATATTATTAAGCGGATGGAAAAGAATACTGTTCAACAAAATGAAGGTAGCGATCCGATGATCGCCAGTTCACTTAATGAGCACATCGCGCTTTTCAAAATGCTGCACGCCACTTATGAAGCGAACATTGCGGAATGCGCTGAGCTTATTTTTCAAACTTTTCAAGCGGGTAAAAAAGTCCTTATTTGTGGAAACGGCGGCAGTGCTGCCGACGCCCAACACATTGCAACTGAGCTCGTCTGCCGTTACGAATCCGAACGTAAGGGGTTGCCAGCGATAGCCTTGACGACCGACACATCAGCACTGACTGCAATAGCTAACGATTTCGATTTCGAACGTGTCTTTGCCCGTCAGGTCGAAGCTCTCGCTTCGGACGGCGACTTGCTTATCGCGATAAGTACAAGCGGCAATTCACCGAATATAATTTCCGCCGTAATGACGGCAAGAAGTGCAGGCTGTAAAATACTTGGCATGACAGGTGCTAACGGCAAGAAATTGGCGTCGCTCTGCGATGCTTGCTTTATGGTTCCGTCGAAACGTACCGCTCGTATTCAAGAAGCGCACATAACTATCGCTCACATCTGGTGCGAGATCATCGACACTAAATTCGCCGATACCAAATGAGCATTTTAGATAATTTTGCAAATGTAAAGATTCTCGTGGTTGGCGACATAATGCTCGACCGTTATTGGTGGGGCAGCGTCAAACGCATTTCCCCTGAGGCTCCTGTACCCGTCGTCGAGCTAGAAAAAAGCACTTTCGCTCCGGGCGGTGCCGCCAATGTCGCCGCAAACATCGCCGGACTCGGTGCAACGGCTCACCTTGTCGGGGTGATTGGAGCGGATAATGATGCCGACACGCTTGTAACTTTGCTTAAAAGGAAGGGGGTCGAATCAGATTCGCTTGTACGCATCGCCGGTCGTCCTACTAGCGTTAAAACGCGAGTTATCGCTCACAGCCAACAGGTTGTTCGCGTAGATCAAGAAACTACAGAGGACTTTTCGGATGAAGACCATGAAAGTATTTGGAAAAATATTGCAGCCGTATTACCTGACGTTGACGCTATTATAGTTTCTGATTATGCCAAAGGCTTGTTGTTGCCAAGTCTTTTGTGGCGTTTGATCGATTCCGCTCGTTCGCAAGGAAAAATCGTTCTCGTCGATCCTAAGGGCAAAAACTATTCACGTTACGCTGGAGCATCGCTCATAACACCTAACCGCCGCGAAGCTGCGGAAGCCTGCAATCTTAACGAGGACATGCCCGACCTTGTGTCTATCGCCGGCAATCAGTTGCTGAATGAGTTAGACCTTGCAATGGTTCTGATCACACAGGGCGAAGACGGCATGACGCTGTTTCAAAAAGATAAGGAACCGTTTCATCTGAGTACAGCGGCGAAGGAGACGTATGATGTAACGGGTGCGGGAGATACAGTCATTGCGAGTCTTGGAGTCGCTTTTGGGGCTGGATTGGATTTTGTCGAAGCAGCTCGCATCGCAAATCTTGCTGCCGGTTTGGTCGTAGAACAGGTTGGAACGACTGCGATCACACGCCAAATGTTGGAACCTGCTATTGAGAAGACTTGACGTGCCAAATTTGATGAATCACAAGATCCTCTTTGTCGATAGAAAGCCGTTTGAGTCAGTCAGTATCGAAAGGGTTTTTGACCAAATTTCCAAGGATATTCCGGCCGACCAATTCGACATCGAATCTCAAAAGATGCCATACGGCAACAGTCCGTTAGACATTTTGCTGAATCTGTTGTTCTTTCGACCGAAGTTGGCAGATATTTATCACATAACGGGCCAAATACATTATATGGCCTTACGACTGCCTGCGGACAAGACCGTTCTGACGATCCATGACTTGGTGTTTCTCCATCGGCGAACGGGTGTCAGGCGATATGTTCTAAAAAAGCTATTTCTGGACTTGCCAGTAAAAAGGCTCAAATTTATAACGGCCATTTCACAAGCGACGAAGGATGAAATAGTCAAATACACACATTGTGATCCAGGGAAGATTCGCGTCATCGAAAATCCTCTCGTCAATGGTCTCGCCCCAGAACCGATCAAGCCATTTGATCAAAAACGTCCGATAATCCTGCAGATCGGCACATCCGCAAACAAGAATGTCCCCAATTTGATAAGGGCTCTGGACGGCGTAAATTGCAGACTTCGAATAATAGGGCGAGTGAGTGCTAATATAAAAGAAGCTTTAGCGACCAGCGATGTTCAGTTCGAAAATGTTTTTGACTTAGGGACAAAAGACATGATCGAAGAATATAGAAACGCGGACATTATAGCCTTTTGTTCAACTTATGAGGGATTTGGGCTGCCTATCATAGAGGCTCAGGCGATGAAAAAGCCGGTAATTACAAGCTACCGTTCGCCAATGAAAGATGTGGCGGGAGCCGGCGCGTTTCTCGCAGATCCAAACGATGTGATTGCCATTAGAAATGGTTTGATTAAGATAATTAACGAACCAAAGTATCGTGAGGAATTAGTTTTAAATGGAACTCGAAATATCCTTAGATTTAGTTCAAAGAGCTTGGCGGCAGAGTATTTAGAGATTTACGAATCGGTATTGGGCAATTAATTTCATTTCACTAAGAATTAAAATGCGGGTTTTAATATTTGGCGCAAGTGGGATGCTTGGCCACAAACTTTATCAGCAGTTGAGTACCGATTTCGAGGTTTTTGCCACAATCAGATTGGGTTTTGATTCGATCAGCAAGTTCGGTTTCTTTGATAGAAAAAGCATCGTTGAGAATATTAATGTTCTAGACATCGAGTCCATACGCTCAGCAATTGAAAACACGAAACCAGACATTGTTATCAATGCCGTCGGCGTTGTTAAGCAACTTCCGGCATCGGAAGATGTCATCAATACTCTCAGCGTCAATTCTGTTTGTCCTAAACGCTTGGCGGTCTTGTCCAGCGAATATCATTTTCGACTTATCACGTTAAGCACCGACTGTGTCTTTGACGGCAAAAAGGGAAATTACGTCGAAACTGATAATCCTGATGCAAATGATCTTTACGGCATCAGCAAATTTCTCGGTGAACAAACGGGAGACAACTGTCTTACTATCCGCACTTCAATAATTGGAAGAGAATTGACAACGGGTCACAGCGTGGTCGAATGGTTCCTCAGCAATCGCGGCAAAAACGTTACAGGATATGTGAATGCTATCTATTCCGGATTTCCGACGATTGTTCTAGCAAAGATCGTATCCGACATCGTCACTAAACATCCCGAACTCAACGGCGTCTATCACGTTTCCAGTGATCCGATAAATAAGTTCGAGTTACTTGGCCTTTTGAATAAATATTATCAAGCAAATGTTGTGATCGAACCTTTTGAAGATTTTGTCATAGACAGAAGCCTCAATTCACTGTCATTTAGGAAGGCGACCGATTTCTCACCACTCTCCTGGGAAAAGATGATCGAACAGATGGCCGCCGACCCGACTCCCTACGATAAATGGAAAAAGTAAAACCGGTCATCCTGATTATCTGTGATTATTATCTCCCCGGTTTCGAGAGCGGCGGAGCAATGCGGACACTCGTGAATATGGTTGACCGTCTAAGCGATGGTTATGAGTTTAAGATCGTCACGCGAGATCACGACGGCCCTCTAAATAGGGCATCTTACACAAATGTCAGGATCAACGACTGGAATCAAATTGAGAACACCGACGTCCATTATCTTTCGAAAGATAGTATTCGGCTTGGGTCGATCAAAAAGCTTGTCCGCGAGATCAAACCCGACGCCATATACCTCAATAGTTTTTTTAGTCCGTTGACTGTCTTTACGTTGATTTTGCGTAGATGTAACGCGATTGACGCTATTCCGATCGTCCTTGCCCCAGAAGGCGAGCTTGTTCCCGGAGCTTTGTCCATCAAACCTCTTAAGAAACAACTTTACCTGAGGGCGGCTAAATCATTGAAATTATTGGACAATATTGCATGGAAAGCAGCGTCTGAATTCGAGCAGGAAAGCATACATGCCATTTTCGGCGGCGAAGCCAAGATCTCTATTGCTCCAAATATGCCACCGCAGATAACTCTTGGCGATTTTGATCTGGCCGCAAAACCGGAAAAGAGGCCAGGACAAGCAAAGATGGTTTTTTTGTCGCGGTTTATGCGGAAAAAGAACTTCAATTTTCTCCTCGAGCATGTTCGGAGGCTTAAGGATGATCTTTGCATTGATATTTTTGGGCCGATAGAGGACGCTGATTATTGGCGAGAATGTCAGGCTCTCATCAAAAAGCTACCACCTAACATCAAAATAGAGGCAAAAGGGCCGGTTTTACATGAAGATGTCGCAAGTACGCTCGCCAAATATCATTTTTTTGTGCTGCCAACACTTGGCGAGAATTTTGGCCACATTTTTATTGAGGCACTCGCTGCCGGCTGTCCGCTCATTATTAGCGACCGTACGCCGTGGAGAAATTTGGAAAAAGACGTGATCGGCTGGGATATTCCTCTTGAAAATCCCGATTCGTGGCTAGCCGTAATTAACAATTGTCAGAATATGGACAACGACGACTTTCGCATAAGGTCGGAAAATGCACGCCGATTCGCCGTTGCTTGGCTTTCGGACCCTGAACACGAGAATTCTAACCGGAAAGTTCTCGATTTTGCTCTTGTTTCGACCTAACGCATATCTGGTGCAGGTATTTTGGTAATTATCAGAATAAAGCTAAACTTGTTGTTTCGCTGGAAAATGAAAGAATTAGAAGGTAAACGAATACTTGTAACCGGCGGCACAGGCTCGCTTGGGAAAACGCTTGTCAACCGTCTGCTGACGGGTGAAATGGGTATGCCTGAAAAGATCACCGTCTTTTCACGCGATGAGGCCAAGCAGCATTACATGCGTCTCGAGTACATGAATCGCGAGACGGCGACCGACGACGTTATCTATCAAAATTCTCTTGACCGTCTTAATTTCCGTATCGGCGATGTTCGCGATTATTCGGCGTTAGTCGCCGCGATGCGCGATGCCGATGTTGTCTTCAACGCGGCCGCATTAAAGCAGGTGCCTTCCTGCGAGTATTTTCCTTTTGAAGCGATCCTGACAAATATCTACGGTGCGGCAAATATCGTCCGCGCTGTGCGCGAAAACGATCTGCACATTGAAAAAGTGATCGGAATTTCGACTGACAAGGCGTGCAAACCTATCAATGTCATGGGTATGACAAAGGCATTGCAGGAACGAGTGTTGATCGAGGCGAACCGTGATTGCGACTCGACTAAATTTAATTGTGTCCGTTACGGAAACGTGATCGCTTCACGCGGTTCGATCATTCCGCTGTTTGTTGAGCAGATCAAAAATGATCAGCCGATAACGATCACACTTGCCGAAATGACACGGTTTTTATTGAGTCTAGATCACGCCGTCGATACGGTTTTTGAAGCGGTCCGATCTGATGGACGTGGTGAGACTTTTGTTCCTAAAGTAGCGTCGGCGAAAATATCGGACGTTGCTCTCGCTCTGATGGGTGGGAAAAACCTGCCTTTGGTTTACACCGGAATTAGACCCGGCGAAAAGGTTCACGAAATAATGGTTTCGGAAGAAGAGTGCTTTAGAACAGTCGAACGCGGGGATTATTATGTCATTCTTCCTGTTTTGCCGGAGCTTAGAGCGGAACAAGATATTATGCCTGCGCTCGAAACTGAATATTCTTCACGCGACAATAATCTTGCCGTGCCGGAATTACGTGACCTACTGAGGAATTCGAGCGGAGAAATCATGCAATTCATGAATTAACGACAAAAGTCGTTCGTAATAGGCAAGAAATGCTCGTAACAGGCAAGAAATGCCCGTAACACGGTAGAAACGCTCATAACAGGCGAGAAATGCTCATAACAAGTGAGAAACACTCATAACAGGTGAAAATCGCTCATAACAGGCGAGAAATTGCCATAACACAAAAAAATTGCATATAACACGTAATATTTAAAGCAAACAGGCGAAATACTTAACACTATTAAGTTCCTGGCATAAAATACGCTGAAAACTGAAATTTATGAAGATAATGACGATCTTCGGCACGCGGCCGGAAATAATCAGGCTCAGCCTCGTCATGAAGGTGCTCGACCAACATTGCGAGCATGTCTCCGTACATACCGGCCAAAATTATGACGAGAGCCTGAGCGATGTTTTCATCCAGGACCTCGATGTTCGTACGCCAGACGTTCATCTCGGCATCAAATCAAAATCATTCGGCGATCAGATCGGACAGATCCTGACAAAGTGCGACGAGCTGCTCGAACAACACAAGCCGGACCGCGTCCTTATTCTTGGCGACACGAACAGCGCACTTTCTGCGATCGTTGCATCCAGACGACGCATTCCGGTATTTCATATGGAGGCGGGCAACCGCTGCTTTGACGACCGCGTTCCCGAAGAGATCAACCGGCGTATCATCGACCATTCCAGTACTGTGCTTATGCCTTACACCGAACGAAGCAAAGAAAATCTCGTTCGCGAAGGCATTGAGCGCGACCGCATTTACATCACCGGCAACCCGATCAAAGAGGTTTTGGACAACTATGCTGACAACATCGAGTCCAGCGACGTGATGGATAGCCTCAAGGTCAAGCCTTTTGATTACCTCCTTGTTACTTTGCATCGCGCAGAGAATGTCGATATCCCTGAGCGGCTGGCGGGAATTTTTAATGGCCTTGCTGAGGTCGCTTCAAAATTCGGAAAGAATATTTTGGTCTCGGTCCATCCGAGAACGGCCGAAAAACTTGAGCAGTACGGCATCCGCCCGGATTCGCAAAAAGTGCGCCTTTTGAAAGCACTTAGATTTTTTGATTTCGTAAAACTGGAAAAAAATTCGCTCGCCGTTTTAACCGACAGCGGCACGGTGCAGGAGGAATGTGCGATATTCGGCATTCCAAATGTGACGCTTCGCGATGTTACCGAGCGGCCTGAGACAATTGAATGTGGCAGCAATATTCTAGGCGGAGGAGATGTTGAATCTATCCTTCGTGCAGTCGAGATCGCCATAGCGCAGCCTGCAGCCTGGACCGCACCGCGCGAATATCTGGCTGAGAACGTTTCACAAACCGTAAGCAAGATCCTGTTGGGATATACTAGCCAACGACGGCATTTCTCGTGATTGGCAGCAAGAAAGAAACACAACTAAGACGGCTATGGATTTTGACTGAGGTTTATTATCCTGAGGAGATTTCCACCGGATATTATCTCACGTCGATCGCTGAAGGACTCGCTGAAAATTTCGATGTCAAGGTTTTATGCGGACAGCCGAAGCACATGTCTCGCGGCATGAGAGCACCAAAAAGAGAAGTCCGCAATGGCGTCGAAATTTTCCGTGCGGCTGCGACAACGTTAGACAAAAATGTGATGCTCTATCGTCTGTTCAATATGTTCACGATCGGCGTCGCGATGTTTTATAATTCGCTGAAACGCTTTCGAAAAGGCGATCAAATTCTCGTTGTAACGGCTCCGCCGACGATGCCGGTAACGACCGCGTTTGCCTCGCTATTGCGCGGAGCAAGTTACACGGTTTTAGTTCAGGACAGCTATCCGGAAATTCTCATCGCTGTCGGTGCGTTGCGGAAAAATTCGCTGGCCGTCAGCACCATCAATTTCTTCAATCGCTGGGTTTACAAATATGCTGCAAAAATAATTGTCATGGGCCGTGACATGAAAGAGCTTTTCGAGCGAAAGACAGCCGGACTCGACATTCCAATTGTGACGATTCCAAACTGGGCCGACCTCGAAACAATTCACCCGACGCCAAGAGAAAGTAATCAGCTTTTGAAGGATCTTGGTATTTCGGATAAATTTGTCCTTTTGTATGCGGGCAACATCGGCCATCCGACCGATGTCGAAACGATCATTAGTTCGGCAGAGCAACTCCGCGATCATCAAGAAATTCACTTTCTTTTCATTGGTGCCGGCGTTAAGAAAAAATGGGTCGAAGATCAGGTTCGCGATAGATCATTAACGAATGTTTCTGTTCTCAATTATCTTCCACGTGGCCAACAGATCGTATTCCTAAACGCCTGCGATGTTGGATTGATCGCATTGATAAATGGAATGTTGGGTACGGCGATGCCAAGCCGCACTTATAATATTATGGCTGCGGGCAAGCCGATCCTTGCGTTGACTGAGCAAGGTTCAGAGTTGGCCCAAGTGATCGACGAAGAGGGAATTGGAAAGTATGTCGATCCCGGCAAAACTCACGATTTGACGAACGCCATCTTGCAGATATTTGAGGACCGCGACAAGCTCGGTGAAATGGGTGAGCGTGCCCACAAAGCGGCGGTCGCAAAATACTCTTTGCTCGATGCCGTGGCAAAATATAGGAACGAATTAGTTTAGACAGAATGATCGATCTCGTTATGTTTTTGGTAATGCTTGCCGCGTCGTATATCGGCGTCGGTTATTACCTGCGCTGGAGCGAAAAAAACGAGGTCTTTGCGATTCCCAACGAACGCAGCTCTCACACCGAACCAATGCCACACGGTGGCGGACTCGTAATTGTCATAATTAGCCTGATTGCCTACGTTCTTATTTCGCTGTATCTCCCCGGCACATTTTCATGGGGATATTTTTGCGGCGCTTTGATGATCGCTTTGGTCAGTTTCCTCGACGATATTTACTCTATTGCATTTCCTTGGCGTCTCTTGGTCCACAGCATAGCTGCTTTCCTATTGATTCTCGACGTCGATACATGGCACGGCATATCAATGCTCGGCCATATCAATCTCGGAAATTTTGGCTACGTCCTGACATTCATATGGATCGTGTGGATGGTGAATTCATACAACTTCATGGATGGCATCGACGGACTTGCAGGTTTACAAGCGGTAATCGCCGGCGTCGGTTGGCTTGTGCTTGGCTACATCCTACAGATGCCTTCGATATTTCTTTTTAGCGGAGTCATCGCAGCAGCAAGCTGGGGATTTTTGATCCACAACTGGAATCCGGCGAAAATATTTATGGGTGACGTTGGCAGTGCATTTCTCGGATTTACGTTCGCATCACTGCCGCTTATTGCGAGAGTAAAAGCGAGTAAAAACCCTGATCTGCTACCGATCGCGGCGGTGCTGTTCGTGTGGTTCTTTCTGTTCGATTCGGTTGTTACAATTCTGCGGCGTGCCGTTCGCGGTGAAAAAATTTGGCAGGCACATCGCGAACATCTCTTTCAAAGGCTCACATTGTCGGGACTATCGCACCGCCGCGTAACGATATTTTACGGGATACTGGCATCAGTTCTCAGCCTGTTCATTTTGCTATCGGTGGAATTCAGGCAAGACATCGAGGTTGCGATCCTGCCGGTAGTTATAATTCTGACAGGAGCGTTGCTGGTTTTCCTGGCGAAAAGGGGCGTGTTAGCATAGATAATTATCTCGCTGATTTAAGAATGTAAAATTCAAAATAATTTTATGACATCAATTAATTCTGCTGCTGCGCTATCTGTCCGGCCTTTCAAATTTGAGTCGTATGGCGTGGTCGCCCAGATCACTAGTAACGTGCAGGATATGGTCGAGGAAGGAGAGCGTGTCGCCATAAGATCTCTGGTGGGCCAGATTAAGCCCGCCAAAGGAAAAAAGGTAGAGCAGTTGTTCGAAATTGAGCGCACTAAAAGCTCCTATAGACTCTTTGTTAATGGCGAAGGCATTGCATCGTGCCGAGGTAAAAAAAAGTTCTTCAAGTTTTTTGATGCTATTATGCGGATCACTATCGGCGAGCATGCCGTTGATAGGGTATTTATGCACGCCGGAGCCGTCGGATGGAAGGGGAAAGGCATCATATTTCCGGCGCAAAGTTATCAGGGAAAGAGCACGATCGTAACGGAATTGGTTCGTAGAGGTGCGGATTACTATTCGGACGATTTTGCTATCTTTGACCGCGACGGCCTTTTGCATCCCTTTCCGCGAATCATTACGATGCGCACCCGTGATGGAGAATTCAGGCATTATGACCTGCCCGTAGAATCTATTGGCGGGGTTCCCGCAACGGAACTGCTGCCTGTTGGACTGGTTCTCTTTACTAACTACGAGGCCGGAGCAGAATGGAATCCAATAAAATTGACTCCCGGACAAGGCTCTCTTGAGATGATGCCATTTGTCCTGCCATTGCGCCGCGATCCGAAACTATCCATGCTCGCCTTGAATTCCATTGCAAATAGTGCCATAATTGCTAGAAGTCGTAGAGGAGCCGCTGAGGAATTTGCGGATTTGATCCTCAATTTCGTTGACAATAACGCTAATTGAGGTAGAATTATGATAAATGCGTTTGTTTTACTTCCTTTGACATGTGTGCAATTTGGGTTAGAATACCCTTGTAATTAATTTTGTTTATATTATTTTGCTGGAGGAGACGATGAATAATCCTAATGGTCTGCAGAATCCAATGGCTCGCAATAGCGGCCTCGTGGTTCAGGAAATGCCCGACGAAGTTTTGGTTTACGATATGGACGCGAACAAGGCCCATTGTTTGAATCAATCGGCGGCTTTGATTTGGAAGTCCTGCGACGGCAGCAATTCCGTAACGGACATTGTAAAAGAGTTTGAATCCAATGGCCGCGGAAAAATCACTGAAGATTTTGTCTGGCTCGCCATCGATCAGTTGAGCGAGAACGGCCTGTTGGAGAATAAAGTTGCTCCAAGATTTCAGGGCCAGTCGCGCCGAACAGTCCTCAAGACCATCGGTTTGGCTTCAATGGTTGCACTGCCGGTGATCGCTTCGTTGGTCGCTCCAAAACAGGCATTGGGAGTAAACACTTGTGTCTGTACATCAAACCAGATGTGTAGTGAGCAGCAGAATGCCGGTTGTCCGAGCACGACCAACTGCAACAATTTGGGTCTATGTGCACCAAATCCTCCTCAACGCAAATCCTAGACTTATTGTTTAAGAGTTTCTAAGGGAGTAGCAAAGATTAAACGTCTTTGCTACTCTTTTCTCATTGGAGGCTACAAATGAATACCAATCCCAACGGACTGCAAAATCCGATTGCTCGTCAGAGCGGTATTGTAATTCAGGAAATAAACAATGAAGTTTTGGTCTACGATCTAAAAACGAACAGAGCATGCTGTTTAAATCATTCGGCCGCTTTTATTTGGAAAATGTGTGATGGTCAAAATTCGATCACTGACATTATTCGTTTTTTCGAATCAGAAGGGCTCGGAAAAGTTACTGAAGATTTTGTTTGGCTTGCAATAGATCAGCTTAGTGCAAATGGGCTTTTAAAGAATAAGTTTTTGCCAAGATTTTCCGGCCAATCTCGTAGAAAGGTTATTCAAACAATTGGTTTAGCGTCAATGGCCGCCATACCGATAATCGCATCGCTGGTAGCTCCACCAAGTGCGTACGCCTCGATATCTAACTGTGTGTGTACTTCTAGCTCTCAGTGCGCTTTTCCGCCAAACCAAAATTGTCCAAGCACTACCAACTGCAATAGCTTGGGTCTTTGTGCTCCGAATAATGCTCCGAGAAAAATTTAAGATTGATTGGTTGAGAATTTTCTATGAGTAGTGAAGATCAGACATCTTTGCTACTCTTTTTTCTGTGAGCGAAACGCAAACAGATGCTGTACAAGAGATTCGTGATCCTTCCCGCTGGTACATCCTTCAGAAAAAAGCGATGGAGATGCGGGCCGTGCAGGCGTTTTCGCTGATGCGAGAAGCGGGCATTGAGCCTGTCCTTATTAAGGGGTTAGCCGTAGCTCGCTTTTATCCCGAAGCAGGCTCACGAGCTTCTATCGATATGGACCTCGCCGTGTCATCTGATGATTTTGAAGCTGCAGATAAGATCGCCAGATCTGCCGCTGCTAACGGACTTGCCATCGATCTTCACCGCGAACTTCGTCATCTCGATACGGTTGCGTGGAATGACCTTTTTACCCATTCGCAATTGCGTGAGGTTGAGGGCGGCAGCATTCGTGTTCTGCGAGAGGAAGATCACATGCGCGTTCTAATCGTCCATTGGCTGACCGACGGCGGAGCACGCAAAGAGAGGCTTTGGGATTTTTACTATTGCATCATCGGACGCTCTCCGGATTTCGACTGGGACCGTTTCTTGAATACGGTAAGCGAACGCCGACGCCGTTGGCTCATATGCACAATCGGGCTTGCACATCATTATCTTGGACTCGATCTTGACGATACGCCTATCAGAGACGAAGCGAAAAATCTACCTTCGTGGCTTATCAAAGCGCTGGAAAAAGAATGGGCGAACGAAACACGGTTTATGCCGTTGGAGACAGTTATTCACGATCCAAAAATGTTCTTAATGCAAATTCCAAGACGACTGCGGCCAAACCCTATCTGGGCAACTGTCCAGTTAGAAGGCAGCTTTGATGCAAAAACCCGCTTGTTCTATCAGCTCGGCAGTTTTTTCCAACGAATAGTGCCTTCCTTTAAACGTGTGTCAAGTTCGATTTTCAGGAGGCCTAATTGACTAAATCACAAATCGTTCTTGCCATCGAATCCGCTATTTGCGGCGGCAGTATCTCTTTGCTCCGAGATGGCGTCGAAGTTGCGAACTGGATAGGGAAGTCAGATGTCTCAAAAGCCGAAGACCTGCTCGTCAACATAGACGCTATGCTCACGGCAAATGATATCGATCGACAAGAGATCAATATGATAGCCGTTTCAGCCGGACCGGGAAGTTTTACTGGAATACGGATTGGTATTGCCACAGCGTTGGGCATGAAAGCTGGCCTTGGGATCGCAATGTCCAGCCGGTCGGCGCTAAAGGCTATGGCGTTTTTGCAAACAAAAAATAAAGTGACTACCGCAATTCCGATGGGCCGTAAGGCGGTCTGTTTACAGTCATTTCAAAAGCAGGGCAAAAAGATCTATGTCCTCGATGAACCACATACGATGCCGGAAGATGCGTTTCTCTCATTACTGCAAAACGAAACAAATGTAACTTTCGTCTTACACTCCGCACTTTACTACAAGACTGAACAGCAAGGACACATAATAAATTTTGGCGATAATATCGCCTATGCTATTGGCTTGATCTGTTGTGAATATCAAGGGATCGTATCTGAGCCAATTTTTGTCAGCAAAAGCTTTTAAGAAACTCAAAAAAATGGTCGCCGATAATCAAGACATCTTACGGATCCGCCCCGTCGAAACCTCACACATCGCTGACCTCATCCGCATTGCTGAAGAAACCAACCTGAGCCATTGGTCGGCGCAGAGTTATCTCGACGAAATGAAGAATCCCGATTCGGTAATGTTGCGTCTCGAAGCCGGTAACAATTCTACGATCGGCTTCGTCGTTGGCCGTCTTGTGCCCGCTGGGGTGATTGAGATCGTCACGGACGCCGAAATATACAATATTGCAATATCGGAAAGTGAACAACGAAATGGGTTGGGCCAGTTATTAATCGATGCGTTTACTGAGGCCTGTCGTGAAAAGAAAGTAGCAAATATATGGTTGGAAGTTCGTGAATCCAATTATCAGGCTATTGCCTTCTACGAAAAAAACGGTTTCGATCGCGTTCAAACACGTCAGTATTTTTATGAAAACCCTCGGGAACACGCCCTTTTAATGAAACTAACATTGAAAAAAGAATCCGCTTGATTATTTAATTAATTAGGTCTAGAATTGGACTTAACCCGGTTACGAAATTGTTAAATTACGCCATCGGGCCCAAATTTTTTGAAAAAGTGAGGACAAACGCCATATGGACATGTCAACAGCGGATCCGGTGAGAGATGAACTGATAAAGAGCAATGCAGTATTCCGAGATCTTGTTCATCAGCATCAGGGTTTCGAAGCGAGATTGAACGAACTGGCCCATCTTTCATACCCAAGCGAAGACGAACAGTTGGAGGAAGTTACTCTTAAGAAAAAAAAATTAGCAATAAAAGACGAGATCTACGCGATTCTGGAGCAGCAAGCCGTTTCACACTAAGGAACGAACTTCGCTGCTAAATTTATTTTAAACAGGCAGTCTGCAGGCTTATTGGCCTTGAGGCTGCCTTTATTTGTTCTGCGGACATCCGTTTAGGCTGTAGCTGTAAGCTGCCGTATTGGTAAGCACGAAGATCAATCCGTTCGCAGCGATAGGACGTGCAACAAGGCTCTCATTCTCGCCAAAAACAATGCGGCCGGCGACTCGTCCGTTTGCAATGTCTGTCAGCACCGCCTCTCGTTCTTCAAAACTGGAGATCAAGGCGAAGCGTTCCGTCACTCTCGATATTTGTCCGATACGGCCGGAGAGACGTTTTTTCCAAATGCGTCCGCCGTTTCTGGAAGAAAGAAAATAAACAAAATTATCATGGGACGCAACCAGAACATGTCCGTCAAAAGCGGAGACTTTTGATATCTCACCCCCTGTTTTGAACGTCCAGATCGGCTTATCACCTCCATTCGATGCTGAAACGTTTCCTCGTTCGTCTCCGAGAATCAACACATAATTTTCCGCCGCACTCAGCGCCGTCACGGCAAATGGAAACTTTCGCACTGAATTGATCTCACCATTTTTTAGTGAAACGTCTAAAATCTGCTTACCCGTTGTCGCCAACATCACACTTGATGCGGTGAACGACGGTTCTCCGACAAATCCTTCTGCGATTTGTCTGGTCCACTCCACTTTTCCGCTCCTTACATCTATCGCATCGAGCGCACCATTTTTTGACACAACGATAACGGCTCCGTTAAACAAGCCGAGATAATGTCGATCAGTGTCAGGCAGTGTCATGGTCCAATTTGTAATGCCTGTATCTTTGCTAACCCAGCGAAGCTTGCTTCCGCTCGATTTTGACGTTTCACCCGCAACTTCTGAGGTTGCAAAAAACAAACTTCCATCGGTGGCGATGATATTAGAGCTGATCTCCCCGCCAAATTCTGACGACCAAATCTTCTTGCCGTCTCGCGATAGAGCTTCGATCCTCGCGCCATTCAGGCCCAAAAACACTCGGCTATCGTCTGCGGCAATCTGATCACCCGCCAAGTCGCCCAACGGATAAGACCAGCATTTGGCAACATCGATCTCAGCGCCCGCTTTTTTTTGCCCAAAAAGGCTTTGACACAATAAAACTGTGCAAATTACAAATAAAATGGTGATCCGGGAAAAAGGCGTGCCGTGCATTTAGTATCTTACTACTATTACTCTAAGTTGATCGAATTGATGATTTTATCACACGCCATTGTCGTGTTATATTGATGAAATAGTTACAACTAGCGTTTACATAAAAATTACACAAAAGAGGAAATTACTATGTCATTTAACAAGATAATACTGGTCGGCAATCTAGGTCGCGATCCAGAATTACGCTATACGCCACAAGGATCAGCCGTTTGCAGTTTTTCGATGGCAACAAATGAGAAACGTCGCGACAAATCTGGGGAGTTTCAGAATGTTGCTACCTGGTTTAGAGTGACGCTTTGGGGCAACCAAGCCGAGGTCGCCTCAAAATACCTAACCAAGGGAAAACAGGTATATATTGAAGGCAGGTTGCGAATGGAAGAATATACCGACCGCGAGGGCGTCATTCAAAAAACACTCGAAGTAAATGGCACCGATATGCAGTTCATCGGCTCACGCGAAGATGGTGGTGGCAGTTACAGCGGAGGCCATCAGGAAGGCGATCCCGACACCCACAGTGGGCCGCCATCAACGGCGAGTTCATCGGCAGGAGTATCGTCGGGTAGCGGAAGTTCAACTCCTGTCTCCTCGCCCGCTGGAGATGATGATATTCCGTTCTAATTGTTTCCATCGTTTCAGCAGTTCCGGAGCGGAACAAAAAATTAGCCACGCAACTGTACGAAATAAGTCATTGCTTTTTTCATACAATTGCGTGGCTATTTCATTTTAAACCCACTCACCCATCCCGCGAAATTTCTTATACCTCTCGTCGAGGAGTTTTTTTGTGTCCAGCGAAGTGAGAGCTTTGATCTCTCGAAGAAGCGTCTTTTTTAGTGTTTCGCAGATCTTGTCGAACGCTTTTTGACTTTTTGCGTCGTCCTCAGTGGGCATTGTCCAGGGGCTGGGTTCGGAGACGATCTCGTCGATGATGTCGAACTTTTTCAATTCCGATGCCGTCAGCTTCAATCCCTCTGCGGCATCGGCAGCCCGTCCGGCATCTTTCCAGAGAATAGCCGCGCAGCCTTCGGGTGAGATCACCGAATAGACCGCATTTTCCATCATCAGAACTCGATTCCCGATGCCGATAGCAAGTGCTCCGCCGCTGCCGCCTTCGCCAAGGACAACTACAACAACGGGAACTTTCAAGCCAGCCATTTCGCGCAGGTTAAACGCGATCGCTTCCGCTTGGCCGCGTTCCTCGGCGTCTATGCCGGGATACGCTCCGGGCGTATCAATAATCGTGATGATAGGACGGCCAAATTTTTCAGCGAGGTTCATTACCCGAAGTGCTTTGCGATAACCTTCAGGCTTTGGCATGGCAAAATTGCGATGACGGCGCTCGTTGATATCACGCCCTTTTTGCTGTCCAACAACACAAACCTCGATATCATCAAGCCGCGCAAACCCAGCGATCATCGCCGGGTCATCAGCAAAGCGGCGGTCACCATGGATCTCGACAAAATCAGTAAAAACCGTGTTCATCAGATCCATCGCGTAAGGCCGATCAGGATGTCGAGCTGTCTGGACGCGTTCAAAAGCGGTCGTAGTCATATTGGTCAATGATACCTTCTAGTTAACCCAATCTACAACGCAGCCGCGGGATTCGAGTTCGCGCTGCAAAGCCCGGCTGCCTTCGACCATCACACCTTCGGACTGAAGAGTGACATTCGCTCTATCGGCATTGATCTCAAGAATGACTCTGCAGCCTCCTTTGTAGCGATCGAAAAGAACCAAAAGATTCTCAAGAAAAGTTTCTGTAGAACCGTTAAGAGCAGGGCATTTGATGCGCAATTCGCGAGCTCTGCCTGCCTCGGCATCTTCAAGCGATTGAAGACTGTTGATCTTTAACGTCGGCTCTTGTCCTTCCGCAGCTTCGATGTTGCCTTCGGCGATGAACAGCCCATCGTCGGCTAAAATGGAACTTAGTTTATTAAAGCTCTCGCCCAGCAAAAGTCCTTTGATAGAACTCGAACGATCTTCGATGCGGCATTGTGCAAATCGATTGCCGCGTTTGCTCGTGCGAACCTGTAAACCACTGACCATTCCGGCGATCTTGAGGCTCTGGCCGGAAAGCAGATCATCGTATTCAGCAATGCTTTTTAGCCGCATTCCGGCAAGCAAGTCTTTGAAATTGTCGAGCGGATGCGTCGAAAGATAAAAGCCGATCGCCGCCTTCTCGCGTCTCGCAACCTCACTTTGCGGCCATGCTACTGTTTGCGGCAACGTTTCGGCAGCGTCATTTTCGCTTTCAACCGCACCGAACAGTCCGCTTTGTCCACGCATCCTGTTTTCGGCCGCGCGCTGGCCTTGTTGTAATGCAGCATCTATCGCAGCATGATTCTGGGCACGCCACGCACCGAGTTCTATTCCTTCCGCCATCAGCGAATCGAAAGCACCTGCGGCGATCAAACTTTCCAAACCACGACGATTTACTGCTCCTGATCCTAACCGTGAACAAAAATCGAAAAGAGAAGTAAACTTGCCGTTCTTTCTTGCGTCCATCATCGCCTGCACGCTCGTCGTACCCATGCCCTTAATCGCGGTCAGGCCGTAACGTACGGTGTTTTCGACCGGTGTAAAACCAACTTCACTTTCATTAATATCCGGTGGTAATAGTGCGAGTCCCATCGATCGCAACTCACTTGAATATTTATAAACCTTCGCGCTGTCATCCGCTTCGTGCGAGAGAACTGACGCATAAAAATACGCTGGATAATGAGCCTTAAGGTATGCAGTTCGAAACGCCAGGATCGCATACGCCATCGAGTGACTGCGGTTAAATCCGTAATCGGCAAACTTTGCCATCAGGTCAAAAATATCTTTGGCGGTTTTCTTCTTTATGCCGCGCTCGACAGCGCCGTCGATGAATTGGTTCTCATGACGCGCCATTTCTTCCTGCTTCTTTTTGCCCATCGCCCGGCGCATTAGATCGGCGTCGCCAAGACTATAACCGGCCAACTTCTGCGCGAGTTGCATGATCTGTTCCTGATATACAAGCACGCCAAAAGTGTTGCCAAGAATGCCTTCCATTTCAGGCACAATGTACTCAACTTCTTTAACGCCACGATGCCGGTCAATAAAATCATCGATCATTCCACCATCAAGCGGGCCGGGACGATAAAGCGCGTTTAAAGCAGAAAGATCTTCGAGTTCCTTTGGCCGAAGTTTACGGCACATGTCCTGCATTCCCGAAGATTCGAATTGGAATATCGCTTCGGTGCGGCCTTCGCCAAAAAGCTCCATCGTCTTCTGATCGTTTGTCGGAATTTCTGTCCAGTCGATCGTCACGCCGAGTTTTTCCTTCATTGAAATGAGACAGTCGTTGATGACCGTCAGCGTGGTCAACCCGAGAAAATCCATCTTGAGCATCCCGACTTTTTCAAGGTCGTTCATCGGATACTGGCTCGTGAGTTCGTCTTTACTGGACATTGCGACGGGCACAAGTTCGTGCAGCGGCCTGGGTGAAATAACAACTCCTGCTGCGTGAACCGACGTGTGCCTCGAACAGCCTTCCAATTTGAGTGCAAGATCGATGAGTTCCTTGACACCGGCATCTTTCATTGCGGCTTTCATTTCAGGCACGGTTTCGATTGCCTGTGAAATGCTCACGTTACGGCCGCGTATTGGCGGAGGTATCATCTTCGCGACCTTTTCCACCGAGCCAAACTCCATGCCCAATGCACGGCCCACATCCTTGATCGCAGCCCTCGAAGCCATGGTTCCAAACGTAATGATTTGGCAGACAGATTCGCGTCCGTAAAATTCCGTCACGTGATCGATAACATTTCCGCGTCCTCGAATACAGAAATCAATATCGATATCAGGCATCGAAATGCGACCCGGATTTAGAAATCGCTCAAAGAGAAGATCATATTGCAGCGGATCAACGTCGGTGATGCGCATACAATAAGCCGCAAGCGAACCGGCGGCCGAACCGCGCCCGGGCCCGACCGGAATGTCCTGCTCGCGTGCGTATTTGATAAAATCCCAAACGATCAAAAAGTAACCGGGAAAACCCATTTCCTTGATCGTCGCGATCTCAATGTTGAGCCGCTCTTTGTATTCTGCAAGATCGTGTTTGAGCGTACCGAGTGCGTTCATCGGATCCCATTCGGTTTTTCTGCGATCTTCAAAACCATCCCACAAAACTTTTTCAAAATACTCGTCAACACCTACAAAACCTGAATCGACCGGAACAGGATAATTCGGCAACTGACGCACGTCGTCGCCTTGTGGTATAACGAGATCACACATCTCAGCGATCTTCGTTGTGTTAGTAAGCGATGCCGGCAGTTCGTTGCCAAAGATCGCCCACATCTCTTCGGCAGAACGCAAATAACGGATAGCATCGGAACCGTATGACTTGTCGCTGACCGTTCGTCCTTCACCGATAGCGATCAATAGTTGATGAGCCCGAGCATCATCCTGGTTTAGATAGTGGACATCGTTCGTCGCAACGAGTTGAATGTTGCTTTGTTTCGAGAGTTCGACTGTATCTTTGATCAGCTTCTTGCCGTCGTCGCCAACTCGATCTTGTATTTCGAGAAAGAAATTTCCTGCACCAAAAATGTCCTCAAAAGTCTTTGCATGCGCGAGCGCCTTTTCTTCATTGCCAGTCGCGAGAAAATGACCAACAGCACCATCAATTCCACCCGATAGACCGATCAACCCGGCGCTTTTTTCCGCGAGAATCTCAAGGTCAATACGCGGTTTATAATAAAACCCTTCGGTGAACGCCATTGAAGATAGATGGACAAGGTTCTGGTAACCTTCGAGATCGCGGGCCAACAATATTAGGTTGTAATAGCCTCTTTCGCCTGCTTCTACTGCCGTCGTTCTGTCAAAACGGCTGCCAAATCTAACAAAAGCTTCATATCCGATGATAGGCGTAATGCCCTTAGCAGACATCACATTAAAAAACGAAACGGCACCATACATATTGCCGTAGTCCGTTATTGCGCAAGCCTTTTGCCCGAGTTCGTCAAGTTTTGCCGCAAGATGTTTAAGTTGGATTGTGCTCTGTAACAAGCTATAATCGGAGTGTAAATGCAGGTGGACAAAGTCCTTCTCTCCAAAAATTGGCCTTTCCGGTTTTTGCTCCATATATGAAGAAAGTTTATCTCGAAACATTTGGCTGTCAAATGAACGTCTCCGATTCGGAGCGCATTTCGACGACTCTTGCTAGAGACGGCTATGAAATGACCGCGGATGAGACGTCAGCAGATGTTGTGATCATAAATACCTGTTCGGTTCGTGAGAATGCCGAGCACAAACTGTATTCGCGCGTTGGACGTTTACGCAAGAGAACGGCAAACAAAATGCCAGTCGTCGGAGTAATGGGCTGCGTTGCACAATTAGAGGGAGAAACGCTTTTTAATAAGATCGAAGGTGTTAATTTTGTACTTGGAACAAGAGCTGTAGGCCGCGTCTCAACCGCCATCGAAGAGACTTTTCGAACAGGCAAAACTATTCTTGATGTCGGGGAACGCGAAGACGATTATGACTGGACCGTCGCCGATACACATCGCCATTCGCCATATATCGCATTTTTGCCGATCATCGAGGGCTGCAATAAGTTTTGTAGCTACTGCATAGTGCCATTCTCGCGGGGCAGGGAACGCAGCTTTGAAGCAACCGAATTAGTTCGGCAAATAGAGGAATTAAAGAAAAAAGGTGTCAGGGAAGTCCACCTCATCGGTCAAAATGTAAATAGTTATCGTCCGGAAACCGATGCCGGGCTGGAAAAAGTCGCAGGGAAGTCGCACTTTTCAAAACTTTTACATGCCGTTGCCGCAACCGGTATGGAGCGTATAAAGTTTGCGACCTCATTTCCCCGCGATTTCAGGACGGACATAGTAGATGCCATCGAGGAACACGAAAATCTCTGCAATTGGGTGCATTTGCCCGTTCAATCCGGCAGCAATCGTGTGCTTAAACTAATGAAACGCGGCCATACGATCGAGAAGTACTTTGCTCAAATCGACCGCTTAAAGTCATCAAGCCGTGATATTTCGCTCTCGACTGACATTATTGTAGGTTTTCCCGGCGAGACCGAGAAAGATTTTCAGGACACTGTTAAGATGGTCGAATATTGTGGGTTTGATATGGCTTATATTTTCAAATATTCGCCGCGTCCCGGCACACCGGCGTACGAAATGCATGACGATGTTTCGCCAGCGGAGAAAACGTTACGTTTCATGGAACTTGAGCGAACCCAGAAATACATACAAGACAAGCGTTTACAACGATATCTTAATAAAGTGCTTAAAGTGTTAGTTGAAAGAAGATCAACGCGAACGGAAAGCGGTTTAACCGGACACTCTACTTGCCACAAAGTAGTTAATTTCGTTGGTCAGGGCGATTTGGCTGGTAAAATAGTTGATGTCAGAATCACAGATATCAAGCCCAACTCATTATTTGGCGAAATTCATTAATATCATGGAAAACGGGCATAACCTTATAGAAGTAAAGATCGGTGCATTAATAATGGACCCGAACACTAATACGCCTATCGTGGTGCTTAAGGGCATTGAATCGGAAACCGTACTGCCCATTTGGGTTGGAGCGTTTGAAGCCAATGCTATTGCCCTGGAGATCGAAAAGGTCGTTCCACAACGGCCTATGACTCACGATTTGCTAAGGAACGTCATAATTGAGTGCCAATTGTCCGCAAAGAGTGTCGTTATTACGGACCTGCAAGAAAATACGTTCTACGCCCGCATCGAGCTAAAAGACAAAAACGAAGAAGCCGTAATGCTCGACGCCCGTCCGTCTGATGCAATCGCTCTTGCTTTAAGGCTCGATTGCCCTATATTTGTTGAACAAAAGGTGATCGACCTTTCAGCAGCAGCTCACACGCCTGAAAGCCCTCAGGATAACACGGAAACTCCAGTTGATGACTGGCCGGAGCTAATCGGCTGAAATCACGCGGTTTATTACATAATCTCTATTATCAGACGTGACGCATGTCATTTGAAATGGTAGTAAAAGGAATTATTAAACCCGTCCTTAGTGTGATGCTTCTCTGTTACCTCCTTCCTGGATGCATTTCGAGCGAAAGGTTCGTAGTAGAAAAGGCGTTAGGCGAAACTAGATCGATTCGGGACGCACAAAAAGAGTTTAAGAAATCTGCTGGGCGATTTGGAACTATTGATGAGCTATTCGAAAGTCGCTTGATTTCTTCAAAACCGGGCACAGGAATGACGTCCGGCTTTGAGTTTCGATGTGAAGCAGATGTTGATACTTATCAGTTATCAGTCACGCAGAAAGTCGCCCCTGACGCTGAAAATAAAGTAGAAATTGTTTCGTTTTTTGTAGATCAGTCTGGCATTGTACGCGTCAGTGTGGATCCAAAACGAATGGCAAACTCATCCAGTTATTCAGTTTCGGATTCCAATTTATAACGAACCGTGTTATCTTATGTGTGCATTGTTGTGTCTTATACGGGTTGTTATTTGACAAATTAGGTAGAAAAATCGACATCCAGAGATTAGCGTTCCACTAAGAAAATGAGAAATACGGCAAGCCGGCGACCGTAATCTTTGCACTAGATAGGTTTACGGATTCTGTGCCGCAATATGTCTTTTTTGTGGGAAAAACGCGGAACGGAGGCCAAAAAACGCTGTAACTGCAATAAGAATGGTCACTTGCGCGTTCCACCCAAAGGTGGAACGGTGTTCGTACACCCCTTCGCCCGCCTGACGATTAGATGCAACGAAAAAAGTGTTGGGACAGCAGACAAATCGCCCCAGGCTCCCTGTGATCGAGACATACATTATGCTGAAATTGACACAAAATCAGTAAAAAGTTATCATTATGGTTTTGTTATTTGCACAGATTTTAATTTGACAACCCTATATAAAAGGAGTTACGAAACATTGAGTAAGGGAAATTTTTTATTTACATCCGAGTCGGTAACCGAAGGCCATCCGGATAAAATTGCGGACCATGTTAGCGATGCCATTCTTGATGCGATCCTTGCTCAGGACCCTACGGCACGAGTTGCTTGTGAGACATTGGTGACGACAGGCTTGGCAGTCGTCGCAGGCGAGATCACGACAACGGCAAGAGTCAATTACAAAGAGATCATTCGTGAAACAATCGAAGAGATAGGATACAACAACGCCGAGTTTGGTTACGACTCAAATACCTGTAGCGTCATTGATGCTATCGGTACGCAGTCGCCCGACATTTCGCAAGGAGTTGATACTGGCGGTGCTGGAGATCAGGGTTTGATGTTTGGCTTTGCTTGTAATGAGACACCCGAGCTGATGCCGATGCCTATACAGATGGCTCACAATCTCACGAGACAATTGTCGAAGGTGCGTCGCGACGGTACAGTTCCCTATCTGCGGCCCGATGGAAAATCACAGGTTTCGATCGAGTATCGCGATGGACGTCCGTTTCGTGTTGAAGCTGTGGTTATCTCTTCGCAGACTGCTGACCTCGACATCGAAGACATTCGTGCTGACATCATGGAGCACGTTATCAAACCTGTTATCCCCGCTGAACTTCTCGATGACAACACGAAGTATCACATTAATCCGACCGGAAAATTTGTCATCGGTGGACCAATGGGAGATGCGGGTTTGACTGGCCGCAAGATCATCGTTGACACCTATGGCGGATACGCTCCGCATGGCGGCGGTGCTTTTTCGGGTAAGGATCCGACCAAGGTTGACCGCTCGGCGGCGTATATGGCGCGTTACATTGCAAAGAATGTCGTCGCTGCGGGACTTGCTGACAAATGCACGGTTCAATTGGCATACGCTATCGGCGTTGCGGAACCTGTTTCGGTCTTGATCGACACACACGGCACTGGGACGATTGACGACGAAAGGATCGCAGACATCGTCCGTGAGAATTTTACTTTGACCCCTGCAGCGATCATCGAAACGCTCGACCTTCGCCGCCCTATCTACAAGGCGACGGCTCGCTTTGGACATTTTGGACGCGTGAACGACGAATTCTCTTGGGAAAAGACTGACAAGGCCGAGGCCTTGAGATCGGCTGCCGAAAAAGGAGCAGCGGCTTAAGATTAAAAACACGCAGGCTGACAGCCTGCGTTCCGACAAAAATATATGGCAAACGCAGGAACATCAATGCAACACGACATCAAAGACATCAACCTGGCGCCGCAAGGCAAACAGCGTATTCTATGGGCCGACCGCGAAATGCCGGTTCTCCGCCTCATTCGCGAGCGTTTTGAAAAAGAAAAGCCGCTCACCGGCGTAAAGCTCGTCGCATGTGCACACATCACGACCGAGACGGCAAATCTGGCTCGCACGCTTCAGGCTGGCGGTGCGGAATCGCTGCTTATCGCTTCGAATCCGCTCTCGACACAGGACGATGTCGCGGCTTCGCTCGTCGCCGATTGGGGCATCCCGGTCATGGCTCATAAGGGCGAATCGACCGACACCTACGTCCGCCACGTCAAAGCGGCGCTCGAAACAAATCCGAATCTCATCATCGATGACGGCTCTGACGTTGTCGCAACGATGATCAAGGAAAAGCCTGAGCTTATCGGCAATCTCATCGGCACGACCGAAGAGACGACAACCGGTATCGTTCGCCTTAAGGCAATGGTCGCCGCCGGCGTGCTCACCTTCCCTTCAATCGCGGTCAACGACGCACAGACAAAGCATTTCTTTGACAACCGCTACGGCACGGGCCAATCAACGCTTGACGGCATCATTCGTGCGACAAATATTTTGCTCGCCGGAAAAAATCTCGTCGTCGTAGGCTACGGCTGGTGTGGAAAAGGCGTTGCAATGCGTGCCCGCGGTATGGGCTCGAATGTTATCGTCTGCGAGATCGATCCGATCAAAGCGATCGAGGCTGTCATGGACGGCTTCCGCGTGATGCCGATGATCGAGGCTTGCAAACTCGGCGATTTCTTCGTCACCGTGACCGGCAACCGCCACGTTATCGACCGTGAACATTTCGAGCACATGCGCGACGGAGCAATCGTCTGCAACAGCGGACACTTCGATCTGGAATTGAATCTAACGGCCCTGCGCGAAATGTCGAGCGAGGTCAACACACGCCGTCCGTTCGTCGAAGAGTATTCGAAGAAAGACGGCAAGAGCGTGATCGTTCTCGGCGAAGGCCGCCTGATCAACCTCGCCGCTGCCGAAGGCCATCCTGCTTCGGTGATGGATATGTCGTTCGCCAATCAGGCTCTGTCGGCTGAGTTTCTTGTTAAGAACAAAGGAACCCTCGCAGCAGGCGTCCACGTCCTGCCGCCCGAAGTCGATCAGGAGATCGCTTCCCTCAAACTCCGTGCGATGGGCGTCAACATCGACGAGCTCACACCGGAAATGCTCGAGTACATGACGAGCTGGGAAACAGGCACCTAGAGATGCAGAAGCCCGCACGTTAGTAAGGGCGAAACACGCAACATCAATTCACAAAGACTCGGCAATATGCTGGGTCTTTTTTTGTGTTCTTCTATTCCGAAGGCTTTAAAAAATCACTGGATATGCCCGTAAATACAGGCTTTTGTGCGAATAACCCCTCGACTGATCAACAAAAAGCCATCGGCGGACCCCAAAAAGCCACTTTTGAACGTCAAAAAGCCACTTTAGACCCCCAAAAAGCCATCAAAAAATCACCTTAAAATTACTTTCCCTGGCAGCGACGGTCCAACCCCGGCGGCGTTGGCGGGATGGACGGAATGGTCGGCAAGAGATTAACCACAGAGGCACAGAGAGCACGGAGAAGGAAGGTCAGATTCTGTTTTCTCTGTGTTCTCAGTGTCTCTGTGGTGAATTCTTGCGTTTCACACTTGCAATGCCCATTGTTCTGTGCGATATTTATTTTATTATGATAAGAAGAAGCTGGAAAGAATTTAAAGGTGTTGCGGCGCGGCGCATTCCGGACGAGATACGGTCATCGATCAACCCGAGCGGCGAGATCACGTTTGACCTTGATACATTTAAGAAGCTGGGCGAGCCGGAGGCGATGTTTCTGTTTTATGAAGAATCGACCCGCACCATAGGTTTAAAGCCCGCACATCCCGACGCTCACAACGCCGTGCTTGTCCGGGTTCGCCATGCACGTTCAAACCGCGTCGTCCGCTCAAGGCCTTTCATGCGCGAAAACGGCATCGAGCTCGAGCATTCGCTCCGCTTCCCTTTCCCGTTTATCGAAGACAAAGTTCTTATCCTCGATCTGCGAACGGCCGTGACCTGCAGCAGAGGCGGCTGGAAAAAAGCAAAGAAAAAACCGCCCAGCCTCCGCGCAGTGCGAGCGTCACTGAGCGGCCTAAAACACGCGATAAACGATCACGACAAAGAGATCTGGATCGAATCAGAAGACCGCCTCGGCAAACCCGTCGTCTGGTATTCCATCGACTCCAAAGGAAGAAAGAAAAAACACGTCCGTGATTCTCTAGGCATCCGCATCAGCCTAGATGAGGAATAACGCTTTTGCTCAGCGATGAACCGTCAAACCTTGACTGGTATTAGTTTCGGAATGCAACTCGGATTCGCGGAGCTGGCGGACCGCACGTCTTATCGATCAAGTCCAAGAGCTGGATGGCGACGATCATGCTTAACGATAAGAATTCTTACTATCTCGTCATCCACAATTTGAAACAGAAAGTGGTGTGAAAACTTCGGCAGGTTCACTCGTCTAAGCCCTCCGGCCTTCGGGAAAGAATACGGTCTTTCGCCAGCCGCTTTTGCGTAAAGGCGAAACTGTGCATAAAAATCTGCTGCCAATTCGGGCCCGCCCTCGCCATCATAATATTCCATGATTTCCAGAAGATCGGTATAAACCTTTGAGTCCAGCTCTACCTTCATCTGTGGCGGGGGCGATCCGCAATCATTCCATCAAGCTGCTCCAGCGTGATGATCCGACTTGGTTCTTCATCCATCTCGCGGCTGCGTTGAAGAGCTTCTTCGATCTCGGCTTCGTCTATAAAATCGTCCGGCAAAGACGCGATCAGCTTATCGGCGAGTTGGGCACGCTCATTGTCCGTAAGTGACAAGGCCAATTGTTCTACTTCTGCTATAACTGACATATCCCAATTTTAGCTTACTCACATTAAAATGTTAAGCAAATTTCTATCCGTGAAGGAGCGCCTTCCAATGGCACGCCGGACAAAAATGTCATTCCCAATTTGCTCGAAAATGATCTTGTCCCCAGGCTTTATCCCCAAAGCCTCGCGCACTTGCTTTGGCACGGTAATCCGCCATTTACTTGTGAGTTTAGCTTCCGCCTTCATCGCCCCTTATTTTATCTAAATACTCCTTACAATCAACTATACCGGCCAATACGATCTGTGGCAGGCATCACAAAATCGCCGCCGAAAAACCGTCCGCCCTCTGGCTGCTTAAACTCTGAAAGTCAAAAAGCAGGAAGCGTAGTCGCGTCAAAGGGTTATTAGAAAAAGAGCTATAAAGTCTCTTGCGGTTTCCGTGTATTCCCCTAATGTTTGACTGTTGTATTACAAAACGGATGAGCGACCTGAGCGTTGTCGAGAGCCGCCGTTCCACCTTCAGATTTGCGTTGAATGTGGTCGATCGTTATGGAGTTGATGTGCATTCGAGCGTTGCATATCTTACACCGTATAGCCCTTTGAAGTGCCTCCGTAATGAAGACAGCAGATTTCGTTTCATCGGAAAACGATTCTCCCTCGCTGGACTCATTCTCGACCGCCACGGTTTTCACAAACCGATATTCCTTCTTTGAAAGAACTTCTCTCACCACGTCATCGTTGACAATAGTGAAATTGGGTATTTTTTTGGCCGCCAACAGGTGTTCCATAAGATGACGGAAATACGTGGTGATGTGCGGCACCGCCTTGGCCGCAGTTCGATGATGACGGAGAATTTGTTCTGGAATATAGTCATCGTCCAAAAGAATGTCTTCAAATATGCTCCTTATTGAAGTGAACTCTTTTAAAAGACGCTTCGAATCTAATTCGATCAAAAACTCAATAATCGCCGAAAACGAGGCTGACTTGTGACGACCGCCTCTAGAATAGAAATAAACGGCAGGGTGAAGGCCAAGTGAAGATGGATGTAAGCTGTTGACCCTTCGAACGACCTTTAGAGTGTTCTTAAGAAATTGAACAGCAACTGCGCCGTCGATATCCTCGTTAAGTTCGCTAGTACCCACATTGTTGACTGCGTTAACGAGTTCAAAAACCAATAATGGACTTTGCGCAGAATACCCTTTACCACCAATTGGCAAATCAAGTGTTTTAACGGGATTTTTTAATTTGGGCAGAAACATCAGGTCGCTCAACTCGTGCGACAGCTCCTCTATTTGCTCCGAAACTTCTTGAGAGAACTTAGACCAGTAATGATGACTTTGTCCTTCTTTGATAATTGCCCTCGCGGCAATTCCGTTGGGCCGTTTTCGAGATTTGATAAGCTTAAGTTCGGTTTCGTTGATTTTTACCGCTTGTTGATTGATATTGAAAAACGAGGTTTCGGCCGTTTGAGCATTACCTTCAACCCATTGAAGTTGAACTGCAAGAGCACCAAGTTTTTTAGCCCGCGCCGCTATTTCGGGAGCTACTTTTTCCGGAGAACTTGCGGCGAGTACATAATCCGAATATCGACCAACCTGCTTTTCAACTAGTTTCCTCGTTCTAGCAGCAGCGGCGATCTGTTCCTCGGGCACGAGGCCCTGGAGATTAGTCTTGGAGGTTGTTCCACTTCCGTAATCGTCATTTATCCATGCGATTAAGGAACTGAGTCTATGGGATCCATCGATAACGAAGCTGAGACCGCTTTTACTATGCCAGAGAATGATAGCTGGAATTAGCTCCCCGTCTACAAAACTCTTAACTAGCTGAACAACACGCTTTGGATCCCATTCATTTGTTTCTCTTTGGAAGTCCGGTTTTCTTAATGATCTGTAAAAAAAATCCGTCTCACGTATGTCGGAGATTGAGAAAGACTCTTTTTTTTTCATTGAGGTCTCCGTTTCTTCAGCTTCAAAGTCCTCTCTCGGAAGTAGTGCGTCTAAATATACTTTAGCCATAGGAAATCTTTTGGTTTGAATGCTTAGTTTAGTAAGAACAAGGCTTCACCCACGTTACCGCACGAAGCGTCTCAAATTAACAAACAATTTAACTACAATTGCTCACAAGTTGGATAACCTGCGTCCTGAAATTTATCAGCGCAAATGTAGCACAAAAAACAGTGAATAGTGAATAGTTGATAGTGAATAGTGCCGGATTTGACCTTGAAAAAACAGGCACGAGCCGAACCCTTATGTCTGTTTGCAGACAGAGACTCTGGAAAACTTTTGTCACACTAGTTTAGTCAGGCGTGAAGCCAGCGACAAGGGGACGAAAATAAATGGCATTAACTTATTGTGCGGAATGTGGGCATGAGATATCGACTACGGCGGTGGCTTGTCCTAATTGCGGGCGGCCGGTGATGAAACCGGTGACCGAAACGAATTATGTGGTTGCTCCGCCGGTGCAGCGTGAATCTGGCTTTCCGACTTGGGCTTTTGTTCCGGTCGGCATAGTTGTCGTTGTGCTTATCTTTTTGGTTTTTGTGGCGCTGCGTGGAACTGACGATTCGGCAAATACAAATATCAGTGTCCGCGCTAATTCGAGAGCGACTCCGTCCGAGCCTTTGCGCGAAACTCGAACGACGAGCGTAGCATCTACTGACTCGCAAACGGTGACGGTTCCGCCGGGACAGACCACTGCTACGACCGTGCCGGGCACCACGACTTCGGTCCCGGTTGCTCCTCCATCCGACAAGGGTACGGTTGTGATCAATGCTCGTATCGCTCCGAAAACAGGAGCTCCGCAGAATGTAAGAAACGCGAAATTCTATCTGCTTGATAAGGACGTTGAAGCCATCTTGAGCGACGCCCGCGTCGTGCCGATCGAAGGAAACGATCTGATGAGCAGCCTCGGGCTTGCGATAGTTTTCCCTGATCGCTACGGCGATTTTATGCATTCGGCGATGCGGGCTGTTGCGTCGCATTCGAAATATTCGGGTACGACCGACAGCGGCGGCAACGCCAGCCTGCAAGGCATTTCTCCGAAAGAATATTATCTGTTTGGAGTAACAAAGGTCGGGCGAGGATTTGCTTTGTGGAACGCTCCGGTTTCAGTTATTGCAGGCCAGAATAATCTGAATCTCAGCCCGCAAAGTGTCGTTGAAATACCTGACTCGTCGGGGTGAAACAGCTACTTTTAAGCAAGAACTTTATCGCGGGCTTCTTTTGAGGTGATGACTGGGACGATCTCGAAATCCACGAGGTCGTTCCAGTTTGCGGTCCATTGGTCGAATAGTGCTGGATCGTCGGTTTCCATTAGCTGGAAGCAACGTTCGTGATTTGGTTCGATCCAACTGTCGATGTAGTTGAGGCCGTCGGGCATCATTCTTCCCTTTTCTTGAAACCGTTTGTAAACGGCGGCGGCGTTGCGGTCTTTGAAATTTTCGATCACCATGTAGAGCATTAGGTTCTCACTTTGGAAAGAAGATAGACGCCGAACATCGCGAAGATCAGCAGCGGCGACCAGACGGCGGATGTGGGCGAGAGAAAACCGTTGAGGCCGAACTGTTCAAAGACGCTGCTTGTGCCGGTGAACAAAAGCCAAAGGCCGACCGCGTAGCCGACGGTCACTGCCTTCCCTTTTCGGCTAAGCGAAAGCGCGAACGGTGCCGTGAAAAGCGCGATGATGAACGGCAGGAAAAGCGTCGCGTATTTCTTTTTAATCGCGACGCTGAGGTTGCGGCGGTCGAGTTCGGAATCGCTGTTTTCGAGCTGCGCTTTGATCTGGGTTATATTGAGATGGCTGGGTTTTTCGCGCGTTTCTATAAACGGATCCGCTGTCTCTGCGATTTCCCTTTTTTCAAGAATTTGCGTGTCGATCTTCCCTTCCCGCAGATCATTTTTCTCTACATTTCCAAGCAGGACAATTTTCCCATTCTCCCAAAAAGCATATTTTGCTCGGTACAAGGATTGCAATCCGGCCTGCCCTGTTGTGAATTCATAAACACTTAGATCTTTCACACAATTGGCGGAGCACGAACGATCTCGTATTTCGTTATCAGACGCAGATGCGGGTTTTATCGTCGCGGAATTATCAGCCACACGCTTGTCGTTATCAGACGCGATAGTGAATTCGTAGATTCGGTTATCGTTCGCTACCCAATGTCTGCCCGCAACATCGTCCAATTTACCGCCGCTGCGGATTAGGGAACGAATCGCATCCTGACGCTGGTTCGCTAAGGGCAAAATACGTTCTTGCATCTGCCAATTTACGGCGCCAAGAAGTGCGGTCACCACAAAGCATGGCACGAGCAAACGATAAACGCTCTGCCCTGCCGACGTCCATGTGACGATCTCGTTCTGGCGTGATTTGATGACGTAGGTTGCGAGCGTGGCGATCATCGCCGACGATGGGGCGATCTGCAGATACATGAACGGCATCAGGAAGAACAGATACTTCGCAAGGAGTAAAATTCCGCCGTCGATCGTGCCGGCGAATTTCCATAGATCAAACGCAGTAAAGATGACAAAGACCGTCGTCAAAAATCCGAACGAAAGCAGAAAGTATTTGAGCAGATTGATCGTGATGTCAAAGTCGCGAATGCCCGTCGTTACATCAACAAAAAGATTTCGAAACTGCAGCTTGTTCGGAGCGGTTCGGAATTTATTCGCAAATGCCGCGATCTTTTCCGTAGGTAAATTCCAACGCCCGATACGGCTTGAATAATTAAACCAAACGACCGCGATCAAACTTCCTGCGATCGGCAGCAAGCCGCCGAGCATGACGTTCATTGTGCCGGTGCGAGCAAGTTGTTCACCGAGAAATGCGAGCAGATAATATCCGATCAATCCCAGCAGAGCGAGCAGCACGCCCATGCCGCGTCCGCCTCGATTGAATCGCAAGGTCATTCCGGTACCGAGCAAACTAAAGATGAAAGGAGTGATCGAAAGAATGATGCGACGCTGCCAAAGTATCTGCGCCTCGACGCGATCTTTTCCTTCGCTGTTCGATGCGTAATCTGCAAGCTCTGTCAGGCCGAGTTCACCGAGCGATCCGCCAGACTTGCTGAGGCGTTCGATCAATTCGCTCCGCTGCGTTTTGATCGCAAGCCGAATCTCACCGAGATTTTCCGAGACATATTTTCCAGAACCAGGCACGAGAGGCAACGTCGTAACTACCGCATCCTGAAGAACAAGTTCAGAATTCTGATCGGACACATCGATGCGACCCTGCATTGACGTTATCAGACGCGCCGTTGCCGCACTTTTGTCAGCTTTGTATATAAAGATGTTGCTCCAGCGGCCGGTCTCGACATTGCCGTCGCGAACGAAGATCGTGTAACCGCCGAGTTCGTTGTTGAAAACGCCGGGCTCGATCGGTGATTCCAGCTTTTTGATAGCTGTCTGGAGAGCGACTCTGCGCACAAGAGCAGCGGCAAGCGGCACGCCTTTTAAATTGACAACGAACGCGAAGACCGAAAGCAATATCCCGAGTATTGCGATCGGAACTGTGATCTGAATATTGCCTACACCGGCCGCGCGGATCGCGACAAGTTCGCTGTCGGTCTGCATTTTTGCGAGGCCGATCACCGTTCCGACAAGCATCGCCATCGGACATGTGAACGCGATAACATTTGGTACGAGAGCTGCGCTCAATTGCCACATCAGCGTCGCGGGAATATTGACGCTAAAGAAAATATCGGAAAAGCGGCTTGCCTGCTGGACAAACAAGATCACGCTCAGCAGCAGCCACGAAAATACAAAATACGGCAGCACCGCGAGGACGAGATATTTTGAAATGAGCCAGCCGGATCTTTTCATTTATTTATTTATCGCCAGCGATTTTTCGCCGACGACTTCCCTGCCGAGCGACTGCGAGATCATCTGCTTTAGCAAAATTGAAAGATACCGAAGATCGTCACTTTTATCCGCAGTAAAGTTTGCAAACTCACTCGGTGAAATTCGCCGAGCAGCCAATGCCATAACCCGACTCGTCGCACTCAGCGATCTGCCAGATGACTTTGCGCACTCTAAACAGATCGGATGATAATTTCCGCGAAGAAAAGTTTCTTCACTGTCGGCAAACATTCGCTGACACTGGTCACATTTACTCCAGTCAGGCATATAACCCGAAAGGCGCAGCAGCCATAGTTCAAAATAAACTCCCACGCTCAACAATCTGTCAACGCCAGCAGCAGCGGTTTCGATCGAAGCTTTTACCATTCGGTAAAGCGTCTCATTAGGATCGTGCGGCGGAGAAAACGCGATGAGAATATCTCCGAGATAAGAAAATTTTTGCAGGAAATCCGGATTTGCTACTGCTGCGAAATGCGATTGGATGAGATCGGCCTTTTGGATGGAAACGAGTTCAACAGCATCCTTCTGAAAGTACTCAAGCTTGACGACCGAGAAAGGTTCTAGTGCGCTGCCGAATTTGCTTTGCAGCCGCTTTGCTCCTTTTGCCACGCCGCGGATCATGCCTTGTTCGCGCGTCAAAAAAACAACTATACGATCTGCCTCGGCCAGATTGTAGCTCTTTATGACCAGACTTTCGGTCTCGATCAGTGCCATTGTTTTACCAAGGGATAAAGTAAAGGATCCAGGCAAGCACCAGACTTACAACAATAAACTGAGCGAATGTTTTCGCACCGTAGATGATACGCTGTCGGTTCGTGCCGTTAGAAAAAACACCAAAAGCGACCGAAACGAAAAGAGCAAATCCAACAAGGTAGAGAAAATGTATCATTTTTTCCTCCCGCGAGATATATCGACCGCATCAAGGGTCGCCAGATAATTAAGCAAACCCGCAACCTCAAGAAATCTGCCGCCGTATTCGAAGGTCGCCAGCGCCGCAACATTGGACGATGGGGTGCCCGCGATAATATAACTCACGACCGCACCCAGCCCATTACCGAATCTGGCAAAGACGTTTAGAAGATAAAGCAAAGCTCCATCCTTAAACTCGAATCCCGGATAATGAGCGCCGCCGCTTACAATAGCTATTACGAACATCAGCCACACGACCGCAGCGACAAGAATGCCGCGTTTGATGCGGCCTTGCAAAAGGTGCCCTGAACCTGGCAAAAACCAGGAAATTATACCAATAAATATCGAATTATCCATTCAACTAATGTCTCAACTCTCTCAATAAATCACTTAATTATCTTTATGTAATTCTCTGAATCTGCAGGATTTAGGCATCATCACAATCTTAATAAATCACTTTAACCACGTAGCCACTTTACTAATTAGTTATTACGAATGACTGCGATGTTTGTTACGGTATTCTTGCGGCTATAACTGCATTTTTCTACGAATAGCTCAAATATATCCCGTGAAATACGATCAATATCCGCCGTCATTTCGGGATGCCACTGTACACCGAGAGCAAACCTGCTTTTTCTCGTGTCCTGAACACACTCAATGATGCCGTCTTTGGCCCACGCTACGGCCCTGAGATTCTTGCCAATCCTCTTTATTGCCTGATGATGTGACGAATTAACCCGAATCACTTCTTTAGATGTCTTAACCGCATTTAACTCTGCCAAAATGCTGTCGTTTGCGATCTTGAGGCTATGTGAATTGCGGTTCACTGGCATTCCCTGCTCATGTTTGATGCTTTTCGGGACCTGAGATTCAATGTCCTGTACAAGCGTGCCGCCGCGAACAACATTCAGGGCCTGCATTCCATAGCAAATAGCCAGCAGCGGCAAATTAAGCCGTTCAACCTCAAGCAGGACAAGCCTGTCGGTCTCATCCTTTTCCGGAATAACGGTTCCGAGCCTGTGATGCGGCTCTTCGTCATAATAATGCGGATCGACATCCGTATTACTGCCCGGCAAAAGTACGCCGTCAAGGTCAGCCAAACATTCGACTATATACTCGGATTTAGGAATAAGGCTCAGATGCACCGGCACGCCGCCACATGCCTCGACTGCCTCGCTATAGTCGCGGCCAAGGTAAAAGCGGCGAGTTTCCGGTTCTAATCGCATTGTAATGCCAATACGCGGACGCTTTGCCATAAGTATTTTATGTTCAATCAATCGGCTATCTATGTCAATTTGAGCATTTGAAATTAAAGCCTTATGATTGAGTTTTTATGCGACACGCCGAAAACAAAACGAAGATTCGTTCGACAACTGTTCTGCTCGTTAACCGCGACGGTAAGACCGCGATGGGTGGCGACGGCCAAGTGACGCTGGGCGAAACTGTCATCAAAGGCAACGCCCGAAAAGTGCGCCGAATTTCTAACGGTAAGATCCTTGCAGGTTTTGCGGGCTCGACCGCTGACGCATTTTCTCTATTGACGCGTTTTGAGACAAAGCTCGAACAGTTTCAGGGCCAGCTCGAACGTGCCGCTATCGAACTTAGCAAAGACTGGCGCACTGACAAATATCTGCGAAACCTCGAAGCCCTTCTCATCGTCGCTGACGGAAAGGACGCTTTTCTCATCTCCGGCAAAGGCGATGTGATCTCGTCGGACGACGGTTTGCTTTCAGTTGGCTCCGGCAGCATGTATGCTCTTTCCGCCGCTCGTGCAATGATGAAGCACACAATACTTTCGGCAAAAGAGATCGCGGAAGAAGCATTAAAAATCGCTGCCGACATTTGCATATACACAAATTCCGACATCATAGTCGAGGAAATTTAAATGCAGAAGCCCGCACGTAAGTAAGGGCGTTACACGCAACATTGAATGTTTCGCCCTAACTAACGTGCGGGCTTGTGCATAGATTTTATGGCCATTTATTTAGGCGGTGAGACTGCCGAAAAGAAGAATCTTGATGACCTGACGCCGCGGCAGATCGTTGCTGAGTTGGACAAATACGTCGTCGGACAAAATGCGGCGAAGAAGGCGGTTGCAGTTGCTCTCCGTAATCGTATTCGCCGGCAAAAACTCCCGCCGGAAATTGCCGAAGACGTTCTCCCGAAAAATATACTGATGATCGGTTCAACGGGGGTCGGTAAGACCGAGATCGCTCGTCGCCTCGCTCGTCTCGCAAATTCACCCTTCATAAAGATCGAAGCATCGAAATTCACCGAGGTTGGCTATGTAGGCCGCGATGTCGAAAGCATGGTACGCGAGCTTGCCGATGTTGCCGTCGATATGGGCAAACAAGCGGCGTTCGAAGACGTACGCCCGCGTGCTGAGCAAAATGTCGAAGAGCGATTGCTTGATATTCTGCTGCCGCCATCGGACATTTCTTATCCAGCGGTTGATGGTGACGAGCCTAGACATGAAACCGAACAACCCGGCTCGCGCACCCGCGAAAAGCTTCGAGAACAGCTTCGACGCGGCGATCTTGACGAACGTCTGATCGACATTGAAACACAGGATCGCGGTGGAGCGACTATCGATTTTGTTGGTGGGCAAGGCATGGAAGAAATGGGCGTCAATCTGCGCGATATGATGGGAAATATGTTTCCTTCGAAAACAGTCACGCGCAAATTGACTATTGCCGAAGCCCGCTCGTATCTGATTCGAGACGAACAGGAAAGCCTCGTCGACATGGAACAGATCACGCACAAGGCAATCGAAAAAGCTCAGTCGTCGGGCATCATTTTTCTTGACGAACTGGATAAGGTCGCGGGACGTGAATCTGGCTCGGGCAGCCCCGACGTTTCACGCGAAGGTGTCCAGCGTGACCTGTTGCCGATCGTCGAAGGCACCAACGTCAACACGAAACACGGCATGGTCAGCACCGATCACATTCTCTTTATTGCCGCTGGAGCGTTTCACGTTTCAAAGCCATCGGATCTGATTCCTGAGCTGCAAGGCCGTTTTCCGATCCGCGTCGAGCTTGAATCATTGACTATCGACGACCTCAAACGCATTCTCGTCCAGCCCAAAAACTCGCTGATCAAACAGTATCAGGCTCTGCTGGAAACTGAAGGGATCAACCTGACTTTTACCGACGACGCGATTGACCGCCTCGCCGAGATGGCAGAAGAGATCAATAAGGCAACCGAAAATATCGGTGCAAGACGACTACACACAATGGTCGAAAAACTTCTCGAAGACATCAGCTTTCTAGGAAGTGAACTCGAGCAAAAAGAACAAAATATAGACGCCGCATATGTCGATGAACGATTGACCGGCCTTATTCAAGACAAAGATCTGCGTCAGTATATTTTGTAACGGCTATTAACGGCGGAGACGGAAAGACGCAGAAAAACGACAGAAAATAATGATCACAATTCGGCACCACAATTTCTTAAAGAAAATCTCTGTGTCTCTGTGTCTTTGCGGTTCAATTCTCGTGTTTTACGGCTGCGGCAAGCGTGGACTTCCCGTGCCGCCTAAAGAAAAGGTATTGCAGCGTGTTGAGGTGTCAGGATTTCAACGCGGAAATCAGATCATTCTTTCCTGGAAGATGCCTGCCCGAAATGCCCAAAAAGGAGATGTTACAAACATTAGTCGTGCAGATATCTATCGTCTGGCGGAGCCGCTATCTGCACCATTGCAGTTATCCGAAGAGGAATTTGCCAATCGCAGTACATTGATAGCCGCTCTGGCCATAACAGATGCAGATTTTGCAGCAAAGGCACTCAGCTACAAAGACACGCTCGAATTCGCCGGGCAGGCAGCACGTTTGCGTTACGCAATTCGATTTGTAAATGCGTCAGGTCAAAAAGCCGGGTTTTCCAATGCGTTGCTGATCGAACCGACATCAAAGGTCTCGGCAAATCCGACTGCTCTGGCTGCCGAAGCCTCTCAGGACGCGATCCGCTTGAAGTGGCTTCCAGCGGCTGCAAATATTGACGGCTCAACCCCGACAAGCATTCTGGGCTATAACGTATATCGTTCGACCTCACAAAAAGAACCGGGAAAGTTGCTCAACAAGACGCCAATTACGACTGCCGGTTTCGATGATGAGTTCTTCGAATTCGGCAAGGACTATTATTATTTTGTCCGGGCCGTGTCGATCGGAACACAGGCCGACCCTATCGAGGGAGCAGAATCCAACATTGTAAAGATCAAAGCGATCGATACATTCGTTCCGTCTGCACCTAATTCCATCACAGTCGCAGCATCACCGATAACTATCTCACTCTTTTGGGCCGTCAACATCGAAAAAGATGTCGTAGGGTATAAGCTCTATCGCTCTGAGGACGAAGACCTGCCGAAGGATAAATGGACTTTGCTCACGACCGAATTATTGAAGACAAACACATTCCAGGACACAAAAGTCGAGTCCGGCAAAACTTATTATTACTACCTAACCGCTACCGACAAATTCGGAAATACCAGCGAAGCGTCCGAGATCGTTACTGAAATCGTACCGTAATAACTAATTACTGATGGCGATAATAAACATCGACAAGTCTTTTGCACCATCAAAGATCGTCTGCGTTGGTCGCAACTATGCCGAACACGCAGCCGAGCTTGGTAATGAAGTGCCAAAAGAGCCGCTACTTTTTCTCAAGGCTCCATCTGCGTTCATTTGCAGCGGTGAAACTATTGTCATTCCTTCGCAATCGCAGCAAGTTGAACATGAAGGGGAGCTCGCGGTCGTTATGTCTAAGACCTGTAAAGGATTAACCGACGCCGACGATTGGCTAGATTACGTTTTAGGGTTCACTTGTCTTAACGACGTGACGGCACGCGATCTGCAGCGAAAGGATGTTCAATTTACTCGTGGCAAATCATTCGACACTTTCTGCCCTATCGGGCCGCACATCGAGACTGAGCTTGACGTTTCTGACATCCGCGTCGAAACACGCGTCAACGGCGTCGTAAAACAATCCGGCCGAACATCGCAAATGGCTTTCCCGGTAGATTTTCTGATACGATACATTTCAAGACAGATGACATTGAACGCAGGCGACGTGATCGCGACCGGTACACCTTCCGGCGTGTCAAAAATGGAAAGCGGCGACGTCTGCGAGATCGAAATTGAAGGAATTGGAGTTCTTACGAACAATATTACGGAATTATGAAATTTTTTATAGACACTGCGAATTTGGACGAAATCAAAGAGGCCAATGAACTTGGCCTGATCGACGGCGTGACCACAAATCCGAGCCTCGTCGCCAAGGAAGGCGACGTTGATTTCAAAGAACACCTCGCCAAGATCTGCGCAATTGTAAAAGGTGATATCTCCGCCGAGGTAACAGCGCTCGACACCGAAGGAATGCTCAAAGAAGGCCGCGAACTTGCTAGGGTCGCGTCCAATGTCGTGATCAAGGTCCCGCTTACCCTCGACGGCCTCAAGGCCTGCCGCACGTTCCGGGCCGAAGGCACCAAGGTAAATGTGACGCTATGCTTCTCGGCCGCTCAAGCACTGCTCGCTGCAAAGGCCGGAGCCTCATACATCTCGCCCTTCATTGGACGTCTCGACGATGTGGCAACCGAAGGCATGCAGCTCATACGCGACATCGTCCAGATCTATGGCAATTATGGTTTCGAGACAGAAGTGCTCGCCGCGTCGATTCGACATCCAATGCACATAGTTGACTGCGCTCTGGTTGGTGCCGACGTTGCGACCATTCCCTTCAAGGTCATCACACAGCTCGTAAAGCATCCACTGACCGATAAGGGCCTCGAAGGTTTCCTCTCGGACTGGAAGAAAAGCGGAAGACAGTAACTGTAGAAAAGTAAACGGTTATATCAGGTAGTGGACAGGAGGAACCTTTGGTTTTGACTTGCCACTTTCATACTTACTTCATCAATGCTTTTAACTCACTGTGCAGTCCGGCAGCATTAGAATCGCGTTGGAGAGCAAACTGATATTTTGCTTTAAAATACTCGTCATCTTCCTTCATCTCAACCAATTCTTTAACCTTATTAAGATTTACGTCGATCAACTCGTTAGGTATGCCGTCTTTAAGGTCGAACATCTCATCGATCTCGACGATAAGCATCGAGAATTGTCTCAGCCAGGCAAAGTCTTCGTCCTCGAGCAGCAGATTAAGAAACTCGGTTGCATTAAGCTTACCGTGGATACCCTCGTATAACTCGCGTTCAAGGTCGAGCATTGATTTGTGGAGTTTAAGCAGCAAATTACGTGCATTTTTCAGTGTCTCGGCATTTTCCATAAATTAATATTAGCCCACTTCTAAATTAAAGCATACCGTGCTAATTTTTAATAATTAGCCTGCTAATAATTTTTTCTTAGCAGGCTAATCATACATTAACAGCTGGCTAATCAAATCTATTTAGGCGGCTAACAGGGCTGCCTAATACTTAAAGTAGCCATGCAATTCCTCGCTAGAATTTTGAGGTTTGGCTTCGTGAGTTACTTTGCGGTCTCTGTTAAAGTTGTTGTATTAAAACGCTCACCCACACAGCCAAACGCGAGTTCATAGAGAGGAATTATGACAACGAAAGCAACCATGGCGACACGCATCACATTTGAAGACACGGTCAGTTTTTTGCTGGCAAAGGTCACGACGGCATTTCGAAATTCGCTCGAACGTCATATGGGCGCGATCGGCCTTCACGGCGGACAGATCTTTGTGTTGCTCGAATTGTGGAAACAAGACGGGCTGCGTCAGATCGATCTTGCGAATCGCCTCAACCTCTCTGCTCCGACCGTTAACAAGATGCTAAAGGGCCTGATCGAGATCAACCTCGTAACGCGTTCTAGGATCGCAGACGACGGGCGTTCTACGCGGGTATTTTTGACTAAACTCGGCCTCGGAATGCGGGAGCAGATCGAAACACAGTGGCTCGAACTCGAAGAAAGCTGCCTCACGGGCCTGACCGAAACCGAGCGTCTGGTTCTCTTCGACCTTCTAGGCAAACTCCGCAACACCTACACCGGCCGTGAAGACACTTTGGACGACGAGATTTAGAGAGGCAACAGCATGAAGATTATTCTAGCAACCGACGGAACAAAATATAGTGATGCAGCCGTTGAAGTTCTTAACAAGATCAACCTCGGCGATAGCGATGAAGTTAAGATCGTCAGCGTAGTAGAACTTGCTGTGCCGCTTGCGGTCGATGTTTATGGAGGCTATCTGCCTGACACAACCGAACTCGAAAAGATCGCAAAGGAAAATGCCGCTAGGATATTAAGCGAAGCGGTTGAGCGTGCAAAAGCGATTTTAGGTTCAAAGGGTGTCGCAGTTACGACTGAAATACTTTTTGGATCGCCCGAAAGCCGCATCGTCGAAACTGCCGAAGAGACTCAAGCCGATCTAATAATCATGGGCTCGCATGGCTACAAAACCTGGGAAAGAATGTTGCTCGGTTCGGTGTCGAATTCGGTCGTCCACCACGCTCCGTGTTCCGTTATTGTCGTTCGCATGGACACGAAGAAATAGATGCATCGCCGTGAGATCACTGTTAATTCCCGCAAATATGATCAGGAGATCCGACGTACTTGGCAATGTGAATTGATCGAACAGAACGATTCGTTGATCGTGTTGGTCGGCGAATTTGACCATGACGTCGAGCATACCTCCCTCGGCTCGATCCGCAAAGGAACTATCTCTTACGAATACTTCTGGTTCGACCGCTGGTACAACATCTTTCGATTTCACGAGCCTGACGGAACGCTTCGAAACTACTATTGCAACGTCACGATGCCGCCGACATTAGAAGATGGCGTGCTTGATTATGTCGATCTGGACATCGATATCATTATTTGGCCTGACTTTGGTTTTGACGTTGTAGATCAGGTTGATTTTGTAACCAATGCTCTGAAATATGATTATCCCGAAGAGATACATAAGAAGACAGGTGACAGCATAACCGAAGTGCTTTCCTTGATTGATCGTGGCAAACTGCCAACGTAGTTTTTTTTCACATCACTCTTTCTTTTGAGGTACAATTTTCTCATAATTTCGATCAAGTCAATTTTGTTAGGAGGACGACCATGAAGACTAGAGGATTATTTTTCTTTTTATTATTGAGTTGTGGTTCAGCAAGCATAGTAGGACAAACACCATCATCAACTTACCGCTCAGCAGATCCGCTTATTGCGATGTCCTCTGATCTCGCAAAGATAACAACATCGGTACAAACTCTTGGTGCCACGCTGAAATCGTTTGTCGATAAGTTTGAAAAAGTTTCCGGACTTACAATGACCGAAAAACAACAAAGGCTCATTATTGGGATGGAGTTACTGACGCGGACGGAAACCCGCGTCGCTACGCTTCAAAAATCGCAGACAGAGTTGACTGAAAAACTGAACTCAACGAACAGCAGGATAAGCCAAATCGATACCGACCTCCGCCCGCGCAATATAAACAACAGCACGACATATGAAGGCACAACGGAAACCGAAGAACTCCGTGAAAGCAAGCGTCAAAAACTACAAAATGAACGGACAAATCTAGTTCGGCTTCAGGCACAGCTACAGAATTATTTGATGGAGACAAGTGAGGTGTTACGAGACGCTCAATCGCTTGCAGAGAGATTGAGGCGGACATTTTTGCCGCAAATTGAACGTGAGCTATACGATCAATAATCAACGCTGGATTCGCAGCATATAGCTGCAAATGCTTATCGGCGTGCCGACCTGTACAGGAACTCGCTGACCGGACGGCAGTTCTAAGTTATTTAATTCAGTTGCATTCTTGCCTTCATTAACTGCCCAAAAATTCCCTGCTCCATCGGTTATCAACGTCAGGTGCCGACGGCTGATCTCTACATCGCCGGAAAGCGGTATATCTACCGGCTTGCTCTTTGAACCACGGCCAATTACTATCTCGAGCTGATAGATGGGAATGACAGTTTGGCGAACGTTATTTTGCCAAACTTCCAGCCGATAAAGCTCGGTCAATCGGGGTTTGACGGCGGTCATTTCGTCGGTCTCATCCAGAGAAAGTGGCACTGCCTGTTGAATATTTACCTGAAGATCCATAGAACTAGCCGTCCGGGCTTTTAGGTTTGGATCAGTTGGCGGTGCTTTTTTTGCAGAAGGTTGTACGAACGCATCATTTGGCAATTTCAATCGCGGAAGAACGCCCGTCTTGCTCCCTGCCGAATCTTCCCAGCTATGCTGCACTCGAATGTCGCCTTTCTCAAGCGTTCCGTCGATCCGCAGTTCGAGAGTAAAAGATTTTGTATCCAGCTTTTTCCGTCCGGCGATCTCTTTCGCACGCTCGGCGAGGATATGATACAAACCTTGCTCAAGGCCTTTCCGCTTGACGCCCCGCCATTCTTTGTCATCTTCTTCGCTAAGGAAGATTGCGTATTCGCTCGGAATGATCGTTGTCCCTTGCGGCAGCGGAACCATCTCGGTCTGCATTACAGCTTCTACCGCCCGTGCGATCTTGACGATAAATTCCTCAGCTTTACCGCGCGGTTTGACCTGCGCATCACGAGCAGCCTGTTCAAGCACACGCTCCGCGCTGTCACCGTCGATCCATTGCCTTACTTTATCTAATACGCTCAATTTCTATTTTCCTTATCTAATTGCCGTCAGTGTCGAGATACTTGCCATTGAGCCAACCACGCGTCGCATTAGGCTGAAATGTCTGTGACCGGCCTTGCGTGACCACATCAATTTGATACCAGTTATCTCGTGAATTTACAATACGCACCTTTGAATTTTTCGTCACCAACCCGATCGGATCATTGTCTGTATTCGGAGCGGACCGCAAGTAGATATCGGTGCTCGCAACGGCAGTTTGCGCAGCAAAAGGGTTATGTATCTCCGGCAAGATCGCCCGTCCGCGCATATAGCTCGCAGTGCCGTAGAGAATGCCGGTAAACATAGCAAGAAAACCGGCGAAAACGGCGAGCCTTTGGAGACGGCTGCGTTTTCTGCGAGGCGTAATGTCAGAACCACCTGCGGTAGCGGGTGGTTTTAGACTGATGTTTGAGCCGTTCAATGATCCAGAGTTTGTGATGACCGAAGCATCAAAGGCCTGATCTCTATTTATTCCAACCGATAGCGGTCGCGGAGTAAAACCACCCGCCACCTCAGGTGGTTCTGACTGAAACTGCGGCTTAGCAGGGGCAAACGGTGTGTAGCCGCGCGAAACGTGCGCCTGCGGGAGCGAACGTCGTCGAACAAGCGTGCTCGCTTCACCTGTCTCAGCGATCTCGCGAACGACGGTCAGTGCATTCCAAAACTCCTCAACATCCTGATGGCGGCTCCGTGGATCGCGATGCGTCGCCTTTTGCAAAACTTGCAGCAGTTCATCTGACCATTCCTCGTGATCGATCGACTCGGGCAAAGCCGTCAGCGTCTCGTTCGCAAATGCTCTCGGAGCTTCGCCGCTAACGAGCGTATAGATCGATTTAGCCAGCGAATAAATGTCCGCCGCCGGCGTGAGTTGAGCGAAAGTTAGCGTGCCGGTTTGTCCGGCGAACATCGGACTGTGTTCCGGCGGAGCATAAACGTTCGTCCCAACGCGCGTTATCGGCGAATCAGTAGTGTTCACGCGAGCGACGCCAAAATCAGCGATCTTCACTGTCGAGCGGTCTTCGGTCAAAAGTAAATTCTGTGGTTTGATGTCGCGGTGAATAATCGAATGCCGATGTGCGTGGCCGAGGCCGGCGCATATCTGTTCGACATAGTCGAGCACTCGCTTTAGAGGCACTTCTTCCCTTCGCACCAAGTTTTGCAGGTCGCCGCCCGGAAGATATTCGAGTACGAGATAATGAAAAACTGCTCCATTCAGATCGCGTGCAGTTCCGTGGCCAAGGCGGTTGATAATATTCGGATGTCGAACGCGATCAAGAGCGACCGCTTCGTTCTGAAAATTTTCAACAAGAGTTCGTTCCAGAGCATCGTCAAGATCGTCCTGAAGAAACACGTTTAGGGCTTTTATTACGACCTGGCTGTGCGGCGATTGTGCAGACGCAAGAATGTCGTTGGCGAGATAAATTTCGGCGTAGCTGCCTCTCCCAAGCTGCTCGCTAATGTCATATCTCTTATCAAGACGCGAATTATTCAGGACAAGCTCTTTCATCATCAAAGGACAGAACAAGACACACTAATATCCCTAGTTTCAATACGATAACATAAACACAATGTTCAAAAAACAATGTCACAGATCGCCTAGCGTGTAAATCACGCCCGTGGAAATCATGGATATCGTGTAAATCACGCTATATCAAGAAAGTTAAGCCTTATCGTGGAAATCAAGCCATATCGTGGATATTGGTATTTCAAAAAACCGATTTCGATGCTAAGTTGTGGCTATGTACAAGAATCGTCTTAGCCGCAAAACGCCAAACATCACTCCAAACAGCCATCCGCATCTCTTCATCCCACGCTCCGGGATCGAATTTGCAAGTGTCGATCGCATCGAAAGCGTTTGCGCCATACTCATCGAAGGCCGCTTCGGGCCGGACTTCGTCTATCAGGTGATGGAGAACCCAACCGACCGACCGGAACTTGATCCGAAAGTGTTCTACGATCTGTCGGATGATTGTGAAGTGACGCGGCCTAACGATTTGTCCCATCGAGGACGCAACGATTATCAAGCGGTCGAAACCGCATACCGAAGAGCAAGACAGATTGCTCTTGCGGCAACAACGGCAAACGGTAATAATCTCACAGACGCATCATCTAATCAGGGACGCGGCTCTCCGTGATCCTCAGGGACGCTCTTTATTTTTGTTTCCCTCTGCGATCTCAGCCTACTCTGCGTTGAAATTTCTCAGGGACGCAAGAATTCATCCTGTCACCAACCGCTACGAACAACCGCCTTGACGCGGCATGATCTTTGAAAATATATCTTGGGACGCAAGTCAGAACAGGTAGCGATAGCGACCGGATTCCGCAGTTGCAGAAGCCCGCACGGAGTAAGGGCATCCTCAGGGACGCACCTATTTTCAACCTCTGCGTTCTATGCGTTGAAAATTTCCCGCAAAGACGCAAAGACCGCAAAGATAGAGTCTATCTCTGGGACGCATGATCTTTCCGCTGGAAATGCGAGCGTTAGCGAGGGTGCATTAAATTCTGGGACGCACCACACGCAGGCGAGCTGCCTGCGTTCCGACAAATCTCCGGGACGCGTGTGTCAGAACCGGGAGCCGTAGCAACCGGATTCCTAAACTGCAACTTCTGGGACGCAAATGATTACACCACACAAGCCTTAATTTTTCTCTGTGTTCTCTGTGGTGAAAAATCTTTGAGACGCGCAGTCACGCAGCTTATTTACAAAAAAACGCGCTGGCTGCGTGAAAGAGCAGCCAACGCATTTTTTATGAAAGAAAACCCGGTTAATCGTTAGTTCGCTGGAATCCGGTCGTTTGTATGTACTGGAAATACGGCGTGCCGGGCGGCAATCGGTTTATATCGAGGAACGTCGCGTCAAATACCCAGTTTCGATTCGGCGGGCTGTAAACATTGTTGCAGCATTTGAATGGACCGTTGTTATTGTGCGAGTTAAACAAGTTGATAAGCGATCCGCTGTAGTTAAGATACTCGCTGCCCCAATCTTCGAGAAAGCGCTTGAAGTTGTGAACGCCGCCGTTCATTTTTAGATCGCCTCCGCCTTGATTTGGCGTTCCGTTCAAGGTTGTTACCGTATCACCTGACAACATTGCAAAACGGCAGGTCGTCTCTGTTGCCTGTCGATTTCCGAGGTTAAATGGTGACGTGAAGCTAAGAGCATCCTGCCAGTTTCTTGACAGTATTGTTATTGAATCTGCAGCGATCGACGCCGGGATATCATACTGACTAGTGCTTAGTGGCAAATAGTCAGTGTGAGCAGTAGGGCTGCCGTGTGAAGATACACCCGTCGCGTTGTAGTTACCCAGTACATAAACTCCATTTTCCGACGCCACGGTAAATCCTCGTGTGTTTGCGGGTGTCGTTGTGTTGTAGATTCCCGGAATCGTCTCTGCGTTCACCAACCGGACACCGCGACGGTAGAATTTGTGATCGAATACTGCGGCGATGTCAGGTGAAATGTTGGTGTTAGTCCCGGTATATCTGATCGATTCATTGGCGTAGTCGGCCTGAAGCGTGTTGTTGCCATTAAGATCTTCGCCAAGTTGGCGGGTTCCGTCATTAGGGCCATACACATCTTCCATGTCATATTCGCCGTCAAAATCAAAATCACCGCGACGATCCGAGATGTAGAGGACCCAACCGCCTGCTTTCGTACCGGTGTTTGTCGGTTGAGGAATATCATTGCCTCGAAGAACATGTCCGGTCAACGTGTAATACGGTGTATTTGTGGGCATGTTGTTGTCCCATACACCATCAAGAAATTTTTTGAGATTTCCAACGTTGATATCGACCAAGCTCATCACGCCGGCCCACGGTACATTTGTTCCGTAGGTCGCATCAGGATCAAACGTCGCGGTCGTATCGTTGTATAGCCCCTCGCGAGTGTCGAACATGTTGATCGGAACGGGCACGACGCACGGTATTCCCGCCGCGTAACCTCTTATGCTCGCGTTGCGCATCGACGGAATTTCGTCACCTGTAAATCCAGCAGGGAAAAAAGGCGTTGCCGATGGTATGGTGCCGGTATCATAGCCGCCCGAAGGCGTAGACGACGGAGTGGGTGCTCCAGACCTGCTGCAACTGTCAGGTGTAGCTGAACCGGTGGGTGTTCTGATCGCCCTAGGCATAACATAGTTATAAGGAGAAGGTGAAGGACTTGCGGTAGCGCTCACATATGACATGTAAGTTCCGGCGCCATTAATATTCGCTCCCGGAATTACATAGCGCTGCAACTCAATGATGGAGCGGGTATCGATGCCACGCGTGTAATAGTTTGGATCAGTGATAGAAAAATTCCCGTCGCTAGGAGGGGCATCCGTTACTCCAAGACTCAGAATATCCTGGGTGATGTCCTGCGTGTCATAAACTTCCGTTGTTGGATTATATATGACCGTTTCGATCTTTATCCAGGTTTCCTTGTTAGGGGAATAGAACCGTTTGCCATTTAACTTGGTCGCTTGATACGGACTTGGGTTAGGACTAGCCGCGACCATAGGCGTCGGCTGGTAGCCGAGCGGTGTTCCTGCTGCAATAGCTCCCGAGACCTGACCGGTGGACTCGCCATCAAGCCTGATCCCACACGGTGTGGTAACGGCGGTAGCCGTGGTAGTTGCACAGCCGGGTAATTTTGCTTTTGAGTCAGCCAAAGAAACCCGAATACCAGTCTTGTTGTAATAACGTTCTGAAGCGGTGATCGCGTCGTCTTTCGTTGTGGTTGTTACGGCACTGAGGTTTGGTGACGAAACTGTTCCTGTTCCATTGTTCCAAACGTCGCCGACGGATTTGCCGCGTTTTACAATCTCAATGAGATCGAGATTTTGATTGGTGTTGTCGCTGTTCAGCTTCAACGGCAGTTTGAGTTCGCGAACGTTAGCATCGAGATTACCGTCGAACAGAGCCTTGTTTGTTCCCCAATTCGTTGAATTGTACGCAGTCGGAAGCGGGATCGCAGGAGCCGGACTCGTTCCAACCGGAGCTCCATTAGCCGGTGACGCCAATACGCTGCCCATGTTGTATTGAAGTTGAACATAGGTTCCCGATGCATTTTTTATGTACACATCGTCATCCCAATTGGTCCATGCTGAACCGTTCTTGGAAACATCCGTAAAAATAAAATTTGCCGCAGAAACTTTTGAAGAAAAATACAAACCGTCGCCAGCCTGCATAAAGAGCGACCCGTTTGAGTGTACGCGGCCGCCAAAATCGAATCGCGGGCCCGGATGGAACTCAAGGTCGTCGTCGTAAAAGATGCCGAACTGGAAGATAGGTATGAGATTGTTCAGGATGTTTCGAGTAAGCTGAACCTGAACTCCGACATTGTCGGTCGCAGTAGTTCGCAGGCGCCAGGTGTCCCGCTTTGCATATAAGCCTTTGAAGTCACCACCGGGAAGGACGGTAGGCACGTTATTCGATGTGGGAATTACTTCCTGATTAAACGTAAAGGGGCCGGAAAGCCCGGGAACTGCAGCAGTCCTCACATCATCAAAATCGGCGGTGGTTGGCTTTAGATTTATCTCGAACTTCTTATTGAAGTTGCGGGTCATCATTTCCAAGCTTCCCTGCGCGGCGTAAAACGCCTTGCTTTCTTTTGTCTCGTTGCCTACAGCCGCAGCTTCGGCCGAAGACCGGGACATTGCCAACGCGGCGAATATGCTGATGAGAGCCAGAACAAACAATGCGATAACAATGGCTGAACCCTTTTCGTTCTCCCTGTCAGCGGCTCTCACAATTCCTTTTTGCTCAATTACTATTTTCTTCATCTTAACTTGTCCGTCCCTTTTTTCAACTAGCATCGTAGCCCAAATTTCGCGTGCTAAATGTCGAGGTCATGCTCTCGCGGTATGGTTGTCCCGACGGATCTCGTTCGGTCGATCTCGTGCTGACCGTAAAACGAAGCTGTCGGACCGCTTCTAATCTTAACTGCGTGTCATCAGCGTTGCCGGCTACACCGTCAGGGCCAGCGCTGGGATTATCCGAAACCGTTCCGTCGTCCATAATGTACCTGATCTGGAAATCATCGACGTTATAAACCAGCGGTTCGTCCGCAAACGCTACCGCAGGAGTGACCGCTGGAACATTTACAAATTCCCTTCGCGTCAATGTGCCGTCAGAGGTCACAAAATAGGTCACCATCTTGACCCGCATCATACTCATCGTCGTCCCGGTTATCGAACTCATAAACCCGCCCGTGCCGGTTTGATTAAAGCCGAGCACGTCGCCGTTCGCAAATTGAACAGCGGTTGTACCGTTGAGACCAGTCGAGACCCCAAGAGCCGCTCCGTTGGTGCCAGAGACCAGATAGAGGTCATTTATGCGGCAAACGGAATTGGTGCCGGATGACGGTGCGATCTCGATGACACCGGCGGTCGGCGTTGTAGGCGCATTGATGTTCACAGCCGTTGAAACCTGATCGGTTCCGACCAGATTGAACGTCGAATCCTTAAAAAGGAAAGTAACCTGATCGGTCCTCGTATTCGCGACCGTATTATAGTTGTCAACGTTAAGATTATTTCCGGCAATGATAGGCGGAACCTCATCACGCGAAGTATCGAAGTCATTTGGAATACCGAGACGCGCCGAGATACGGTTGTCAGGCAGAAGGACTGAACTCGTCACCGGATATGCGTACCCGGCATTGTAAGTGTCGCGGCCGATCACGTTTAGGGCCATCCGCACATTCTTGGTCAACTGCACCTGCTGATTCGTTACTGCACGGCTTTGCGAAGCGATCCGCAGAACGCCCCAGATAGAACCCGTAACGATCATGAAGATCGTCATTGCAATGATGATCTCCAGAATCGAAAATCCGCCTTCGCGCTTATCTTTTCTTAGAACTTCTTTCGGACTGAGAATGGTAGGTGAATTTTTCATATTTACCTTTTTATTTACCGTCATATTTGGTTAAGACCGTCCTCACGGTTTCCTGCCGCTGCAATGCCCCAACGTTGTAGGTAACCGTGACAACCACAGACCGTATTCTGGTAGCGAGGGTTCCGGGTGGTGTGCAAACTGGTGATGGCCGGTCGGGATCACATATGTCTGTTATAACGATCTGACGCTGCAAACCTTGAACTACCGTTCCATTGTCGTCAGCGGTACCTATTACTTCGTCCGGCCCTGCCTCTGTTTCGACAGGTTGAAAACCGGTAAGAAATATTCCCTGCGGAGTGCCGCTCGGATTAGGATTACTGCCGACATTTCCAACCGCGTCCCAACCGAGCCGAGTTGGATCAGTTTCCTTTACAGACATGATCGATTCCATCGCAGATGTCGCGTACTGTTTTGCGAGTAATTGCTGTTCTTGTCCGCGTGTCTGAAGGACAGATCCCGAAATGCCCGATAATAAGGCCAAAATGCCAACCATAAGGATGACAATGGCTATCATTACATCGATATAAGAAAATCCCTCTTGTGATCTGGATTTCATAATTTTTGTCCTTTTTTCTAAATATCAGCGACAAATGCCGTGTTGATATATTTCCAATATCTAATTGCTCCGCTGCCTCCAAACAAGGTGATCGCCCTTACTTCATCCTTTTTTCTTGGCGTTGTACTTCCAGGCGAAACTGGCGGAAAAACATAAATATTTACGCTGATAGGGGTCGTACCGCCGGTGCCCACTACGGAGCCATCACGCCGAAATCGGGCTGCCCAAACATTGTGGCTCGTAACTGTAGTCGCTCCGACAAGATGCCCAACGGTATCCGTCGCAAACGTGATGTCGTTATAATTGGGCGGATTCGGTTTGGTCACACCTGTCGGTATCGTATCTATCCGAATGTCTTTGGTGGCTTCGAGAGGAACTTTTTTTATTTGGGTACCGGACGGGCTGCCATTCTCATCAATCAGCAAAATAGCATTGTCGGTCAGATCGATCTCAAAACGTATCGTTCGCCGCTGCGATAGTGCTAGTTGGCTCGCCTCGCGCATGAGATCGATAATCTTTAGAGCCTGATCTTCAGATTTGTAGAATTTCTTGTAATTTACGATGTAAGGTAATGAAATGGCCGAAAGGATCGCGATTATGACCAAGGCCATGACGATCTCGACGATCGAAGCCCCTTTTTCGGCGTTCCCTACTGATCGAGGTCTCATTTTCATACGTTTTCCTACTGAGTTCATTTGAGCCGATTGTGGACAGTAATTTTTAAGAGTGGGCTCGCTATAGATATGAAAGATGGAATGTTTAATTACTTCCAAAAACATTTTACATTGTTGAACTATAGAAAGCAACAATTTCAATTACTTTTCTTTGAAGGGTAATTTGGCTAGAATTACAGCAAGATCAAGCAACTGTATTAGTTAGGCTCTCATCATTTAATGTCTGAACAAACGTCCGCACCAAAAAGCAAATTTTCAGCCGACTGGCTATTGCGCGGAGCTCTGACAAAAATTGGCGATTCATTTGACCGTCTGACCGGCCGTCGATGGGTTCCCTCAAGCAGTCTGGCTGCGAGTGAGCTGATCGAGCGTATCAAAAGGCTTTTGGATGCGGAGGTCAAAGATGTTCCCGGAAAAGGTAAAGTCGTTCCGCATAACATTCAGTTGAAAATGCAGTGGAATAAATTTGCCGAGGGTGATGCAATTGAAACGCTTCGGACCGAATTGCTTACCGCCACAATCGATCATATAAATGATTCTCTTTATTACACCGAAGCACCGGTTTCTTTTGAGATCAAACCCGATTATTTTATTGAAGGCGTAAAACTCTACGTCAGTTTTAACAAATTTGTAGATGAGGAGATTGACGTCGGACAAAACATAACGATTCCCGCGATCAATGTTACTGCTCCGCAAAGTCCGACCGAGCCGAGTTCTACATCCACCGTCCATACTTATGTTGCAACGTATGAGATCAACGGAAAGACAAAACAGACAACGCTAATTTTCCCTGTCGGCCAGCGTCGCAGCGTTGGGCGAACTGGCTCGAGCGAACTTGCTCTTGACGATGCCAGTATTTCAAAGATCCATGCGTCGTTGGTTGTCAGCGAAGACGGTTCCCTGTCAATTGCTGACACAGGATCGACAAACGGAACATTTATAAATGACACTCGTATCGCATATGGAAAAGCGATGCGCCTTGAAAAGGATGATCGAGTAAAGTTCGGCCTGATCGAGGTCAACTTCGAACTTGCTCAGAAACCCGATGTGCCAGTAATGAATGACATGACAGATGGTGAGACGACCGATGATGATATGTCTGTAACGATCAATGACACAAACATAGAAGACGTGTCCGAAAGCAAGCCATAAGCCGATGTATTCACTTCTGCTTCTCTTTATCGATTGGCAAAAACTGCGGCCCGAAAATCTTTTCGGCGGTCAGGTTCTGGAACGCACCCCGGCAGGCCTGACGATATTTTATTCGATCGGCATGGGGATTTTATTGGTTTTCTTGATCTTGGGCTTTGTTGAGAATTTTCGGCGTTCAAAATTTGTACTCGAGCGTGACCTCTCGCTCGAAGTCGATAAAAAGCTCGCCCGAACGGTTGCAAACAAAAGCCTGCGTACCTGGCTCGTAGTATTCGTGATCCTCGCGGTTTTCATCTTCGGCTTTCAAGTTTATTGGACAAGATTTGCCGATGATTCCAATGAACAATTTCAGGCATTAAGTTATAAAGACCTGCGAGTTCGCCGAACAAACGCCGCAACGCTCCGCGGTTGGATGCTCGACCGAACCGGAAGACTCGACCAGGCGTTGGCACATTACAAACTCGACACTGACGGTGACATATCGAGGACCTTCCCGCTTGAAAAAGAAATGGCTCATCTTTTAGGAACCGAACGCGGAACTCCCGGACTTGAGCGAGCCTTGTACAGAAGAGGATCCGATCCGATGCCCGAGGCTTGGGAGATCTTAACGAAATATAGGAAGCCAGAACCTGAAGATAAAGACGTGCGAATCACAATCGACCGCAACCTTCAGGCGTATGTCGCTCAGCAATTGGAAGGAAAAAAAGGCGCGATCGTCGTCATGAATCCGCAGACCGGCGACGTGCTTGCGATGTACTCAAATCCGTCCTTTAACCTCGCCGATGCTCAGACCACAGAAGGCTATCTAAAACTTGAGGCCGACAAAGCGAATAAGCCTTTGCTCAGCCGTGCGACCCGTGAATATTACTCGGCTGGTTCCACTTTTAAGACGCTTACAATGATCTCCGCGTTTCGCGCCGGAAAGCAGGACTTTCTTGGTTCTGATCTGCCCGCACCGGACTGCTACACGCCTTTTAAAGGCTCACGGCCAATCTGTGACGCGGGCGGAAGCTGCGATATTTGCGCGATCAATGTGCCTATTCGCGAAGGCTTCAAAGTGTCGAGCAACCAGTATTTTGCACAATTGGCAAATTTTCTCGGGCGCGAACGCATGGGAGAAACAGCAAGGCTATTTAGTATCGCAGCGGTCGACAAAAGGGAAGAAGCCTTGACACAAGGCTTCTTTTCCGATATCTGGAACACCAGCGATAAACGAATTTCCAACGCACTCAGCCCTGCCCGCTCGACGATGGTCATCGGTAAAGATTTGACTCTGTTTGATTTTGGACTTGTAGGCATCGGACAAGGATTGGCTTCGCAAATGACTCCGTTTCAAATGGTGCTTGTGGCTTCTGCCGCAGGTAATTTGCAGGGACAACTCATGCAGCCAAAGATAGAGTTCGATGTTCAACCAAAGATGTTTTCCCAGATTCTCAACAAGCAGCACGCCGCCGATGTTCGTGAAATTATGTCAACGGTAACCGAGGAGCCGGGCGGCACAGGCGGAGCAGTTCGAAGCGCTTTAGCCGGAACAGGCATTAGGGCCGGCGGCAAAACAGGAACCGCCGAAAAGGACGATGCTCCAAGATTTGATCCGAAAACCGGCGAGCGGATGTTCGTATCAAAAAAGAAGAAAAATGAAAATGGCGAAATGGTTGAATACAAAGAGTATTTGACCTTCAACCGAACGGATGGTTGGTTCATCGCTATCGCTCCGCTTGAAAATCCGCAACTCGCAATAGCCGTAGTTATAGAAGATATAGGCAATCGTTTTGGTGGTCAAACGGCTGCACCGGTCGCGGCGAATGTGATTCTAAAAGCACGGGATCTTGGACTTCTTGGTGATAAATTTAAAGTTAAAGCACCAACACAGCCAAAGAAAAGATAAGGTCAATTGATCAAGTGACGAACAAGACATCAACACATTTTTTCATCCTGGTGCTCATCGTCATCTTGACTGCGATTGCCCACTATTCGATCTTTTACGGCGGAATGATTCGCGGATATGAGACGAGCGGTCTGGCTGCTCTCAGAAACCTAGCACTCCTCTCGATACTCGCCATACTTCCCATATTTATAAAAAGATTTTTGAGATTCACCGGTAATTGGACGCTCTATACGAGCTGCGTACTGCTTTTTTCGATTGGATTAACGGTGCAGTACCGACTCTTTTCCGACCGTGAATATGTTGCCGACATTGATTCAGCCGATAGAGCACGAATTCAAAATTCTGATATTTCTGACAAAGAAAAATCGCGTGAATTGCTTCGCGCAAAATTGAGGGCGATCGCAAAAGAGCGGGATGCGAAGATCAAAACTCTCCAACTGCATTACATCCAGGAGAACTATTCGCCTGAAAAAAAACAGATGATGGGACTTCCGGCTACTCCTCCAAGCCCGGTTGATCTTTCGAACGAAACCCTGAGGCCGTCAAAGGATACACTTTACGGGATTGCTACATCAGGTCTTACGCTTATCCCGCTATTTGGAATTTTCTGTTTGGTAGCGGCTTTTATCGTAATGCGGCATGACGGAACGCTCAAATTTCTACAGAACAACGGTTTTCTGGTAGTTATCCTAACGCTCGGCCCGCTGCTGCTTGCTGCCATCACTTCCCGTGCCGGAAAGTCCATTGGTAACAGCACTCCGTGGGAACTGGCCAAGATACCATTTTTGATCGGCTTCGCAGCAATCCTCGCAGTTCTTTACAAGGATCTCGCTCGAACATACTGGGGCATCCCAAGAGCAAAAGATGTCGTTCCGCTTGTATTTATGGCGGCGTTGCCGTTCTTTCCATTTTTTGTGTTGAAGGATTTCGGGCAAATGATGGTTTTCGGGTCAGCCTATGCAACACTTTATTTGATAGCTATACGACGTTTTTCACAGAGGTTTGTGCTTGTCGGAAGCGTCCTTTTTATCATGTCGATCCTTGTCGTCGGAGCATTGCCCGACAACACGCAGTCAAAGATCCCTTTGCTTCCAACGCTGGCCCAGCCTTTTAAAGCAGTGCTCCCAAACCGCATTCAACAGCGATTTCATTTGTGGCTTGACGGTTTTGATCCGCCGCCGCCAGAAACTAGCTGGTGGAAAGATGATTACAATGATTATTTCGCCGAGCTTGCAAAAAGAGATCCTAAGCTGCCTCAGATGATCGAGGAAAATCCTGAATTGCAAAAAACGATCAACATCGATGCATGGTTTGATAACCTTGCTTTTCAGCCCGCCCAAGCGACATTCGGCCTTTCTTCCGGCGGAGTTACCGGACGCGGATTGGGCCTCGGCTATCCCGAATTGATACCGGTTTCGGATTCGGACTACATTTTTGCCGCGGTTGCTGAGGAACTTGGACTATTCGGCGGGCTGTTAATAATATTTGCTCTAATTGTATTTGTCGGAGCAGGCGTCCGGACCGCTCGCGACTCACGCGATATGTTCAGCAAACTATGCTGCGTGGGTCTTGCTGCGTTCATCGGCTTTCAGGCCTTGGTCAACATTGGCGGCATTACACGCGCCCTTCCAATGACCGGCATCACGCTTCCTTTTGTAAGTCATGGCGGATTTAGTCTTGTTACAAGCTTTATTATGCTCGGAATGTTGATGGCATTTTCGCACAGAAACGCCATTGATCACGCACGAGACGAATTTAATGTTGCACCTAATCTTACATAATCTAAGACATTGTATAAATTGATGTTATAATTTTGAAAAATGGCAGATAAACTCCACGTTATTTCGGCAGCTATCACAGATAGAGGACTAAGCGAAAAGCGGCCGCAGAATGAAGATTCATTTCTTGAAATGGATCACTTAGGCGTTTATGCGATTGCCGATGGAGTCGGTGGTGCGGAGGGTGGCGAGGTCGCATCGCAGATGGCGATGGAAATACTCGGTGAAGCCTTTGCAAATAAGCCAAATGGCATTGATGCCGAAGAAATTCTAAGGAATGCTATCGAAAGCGCAAATGCGGCGATCTATCAGACAGCACAACAACTATCTAAGCTGTCGAGTATGGCGACGACTATAGTCGCACTCAACATCTCTGAGAACGTAGCCACGATCGGACACGTTGGAGATTCGCGTTTGTATCGCGTCGATCCTAACGGTTATCTCCACCGCGAAACGGAAGATCACTCGATGGTCGCTGACGAAGTGCGAGCTGGCCGCATGACAGAGGAGCAGGCTGAAAATCACCCTGGCAAAAACGTGATCAATCGAGCGCTTGGTGCCGAGCCAACCGTTGAAGCCGATTTCAAGACAATTCTTATCGAGCCCAGAACGACATTTTTGATATGCTCGGACGGCATCACGCGTCATGTCAACGATAATGAGATCAAAAATATATTAGCAGGCGCCAAGGAACCAGCTGAGATTTGCGCACATTTGAAAACTTTATGTTACGAACGCGGAGCTGAAGACAATCTCACTGCTGTCGTCGTTAGATGTTTGTCAGACGCACCTGAAAAAGAGATCACAACCGGCGATCTGTCCGGCGAAGAAGATACGATCGCAACGGCTCGAACTTTTTCGGAACGTGAAAGTGATACAGATGACGCTCAAACAGAACCAAATATCAGACAACCTGCAAGTAACCAACAAGAACGCATAGAGATGTTCTCTGCCTATGAAACCGATGTCGATAAAACTGCTACTGGTTCATTGGGCGGTATCGCAACGGCGTTTGGAATGTTGCTGCTTGGCAGTTTGCTCGGCCTTGGGCTCTACCATTTCATGCTTGTTCCTACTCCCAAGGAACAGTTGTTTCCTCAGCTATCTGAAATGAAGTCGGAAAATATAGCAATGACTTCGTTTGAAAAGCTCCGCAGAACTGTGGACAATGATCCGGCTTCTTACTTAAAAGAAATTCCGCCTGCTCGTGACGCCGAGGATTTCTATTTACAGGGCAGGGCTAATTTGCTTATCGGCGACTATGTCAAAGCACGGGCTGCCCTGCTTGAATCTCAAAAACATTTATCGACCACTGACGCCTCAAACTCAAAAATTCTGGTCGCCGATATTGCTGCTGCTCTCGTAATCGCAAACGATGTTGAAATGCAGAGACGATTTAAAGGCGAGATAGAAAATATGTTAAAGGCCCAACCCTGATAACTGCCCGCTGTATCAGAACCGCCGAGCTTCTTCAAAACGGTTTCCGCCTAGGTTTTGTCGTGAAGTTTATATAGATTGAAAGCCGCGTCAGGACGAGCTTATTAACTTGTGATTTGACGTTTTGCTTCGAAAAGCAGAACGCCTGCGGAAACTGCTAAATTTAGACTTTCGACTTCATTTTCCATCGGAATTCTAATAGCATCCTCGATCAGTTGTAATTCAGCGTTGTCTAGACCGTGTGCCTCTGATCCAAAGATCAAAAGCCGCGGCTTTCTCCAATCAATGTCGGCATAATTCTTCAAAGAATTTCCCGCGGCGGCAGTTGAAGTCAGTTGAGTACTTTTCGACCAATGTAAAGTATTTTCAATATCCGTGTTTTCAACTATCGGCAATCGAAAAGCCGATCCCATAGCGGCACGCAAAGATTTTGGCGAAAACACGTTGGCAGAATTGCTTGAAATAATTACGCCGGCAACTCCGGCGGCCTCGGCTGTCCTTAATATCGCTCCAAGGTTTGAAGGATTATTTATTTCTTTCAGGAATACAACAATCGAGAGTAGCGAATTTCCTAAATTTGTCTCGATTGCAGAAAGCGACGTTTCGGGACGCTTTGCGATCATGATAATTCCCTGCGGGTGCTTTGTATCCGAAAGTGAATCTAATAGACGGTTTGGTATTACCGCAATCGCAATATTTAGCGCGGCGATCATTTCGAATAGCTCATCGTCAGCAAAGTCATCTGTCACAAAACAATCATCAATGACCAGGTTTGAACGCAAAACTTCTTCTACTAATCTGCGCCCTTCGATGAATATCTGTTCAGGCACCTTGCCGTCGCGAACCTTCCGAGCATTGACCAATCGCCGATTATCGCTGCTTGTTATTTTTTCTATTTCTCTCATTTCCTATCCAAATTTAATCATTTATAACGATTTTTTGAAATAACAACAAATAATAGTTAAACTTAGTCGATATGCAGCCCGAATCAAAGACCAAAAGCAAGATCGAACTTTTGAAAGCAAAGTCACAAATCGCCGAAGAAGGCGGCGGCAAAGCGCGGGTCGAAAAACAAAAAGCCGCCGGTAAAATGACCGCCCGCGAGAGGGTCGAATTTTTCCTCGACGAAGGCAGCTTTGAGGAGTTTGATAAATTTGTCGTTCATCGCTCAACCGACTTTGGGATGGAAGAACAGAAATTTCCTGGCGATGGCGTGATAACCGGTCACGGTCTAGTGGACGGTCGCGAGGTTTTTGTTTTTGCACAGGATTTTACTGTTTTTGGAGGGTCGCTTTCGGAAACTCACGCAGAAAAGATATGCAAGATCATGGATATGGCGATGAAAACCGGTTTTCCGGTGATCGGCCTTAACGATTCCGGCGGAGCTCGCATTCAGGAAGGCGTGGTTTCCCTTGGTGGATATGCCGATATCTTTCTTCGCAATGTTTTGGCGAGCGGCGTCATTCCGCAGATTAGCTGCATTCTAGGGCCTTGTGCCGGCGGTGCGGTTTACTCGCCCGCGATCACTGATTTCAACGTGATGGTCAAGGACACGTCCTATATGTTCATCACAGGTCCTGACGTTATAAAAACCGTCACGCATGAGGATGTAACAAAAGATGAGCTGGGCGGCGCGATGACGCATAACACGAAATCTGGCGTTGCTCATTTTGCGGCCGATTCGGATGAACACGCACTGCGAATAACTCGTGAGTTGCTCTCGTTCATCCCTTCGAACAATATGGACGATCCGCCATTTGTTGCAACAGAAGATCCTTCTGATCGCTCCGATGAAAAACTCAATTCGATGGTCCCCGAAGCATCGACGCAGCCTTACGACATTCGCGACATAATTAATAATGTCGTCGATGAGGGTTATTTTTTCGAAGTCCAAGAGCATTATGCTCCAAATATTGTTGTCGGCTTTGCACGTCTCGGAGGCTATTCGGTTGGTATTGTTGCAAACCAACCGGCATTTCTTGCGGGTGTTCTCGATATAGACGCATCTGTTAAAGCCGCCCGCTTTGTACGTTTTTGTGATTGCTTTAACATTCCGCTGATAACGTTTGAAGATGTGCCGGGCTTTCTTCCGGGAGTTAATCAGGAACATCAAGGCATCATCCGCCACGGGGCAAAGCTGTTATACGCGTTTGCCGAGGCTACGGTGCCAAAGATCACAGTTATCACGCGAAAAGCCTACGGCGGAGCGTATTGCGTAATGGCCTCAAAGCATATTCGTACAGACATCAACTTTGCCTACCCATCTGCCGAGATCGCGGTCATGGGGGCAGAAGGGGCAGTGGGCATTCTTTACCGTAAAGAACTCCTAGATATAACGAATCCGGAGGAAAATCGGCAGCGGATCGTCAACGAATTCAACGACAAGTTTGCCAACCCATATGTCGCGGCGGAACGAGGTTACATCGACGAGGTCATCGAGCCAAAATTAACGCGTCCTAAGCTCATTCGCGCACTTTCGCTGCTCCAAAATAAACGCGACTCAAATCCGCCCAAGAAACATGGAAACATACCGTTATAATAAGTCAGTCAGCGAGTTAATGCCTCACCTTATATAAACTATAACTGTATTGTTTTTGAATATGTTACAAGTATTTATTTGAGTATTTGTTTAAGTGCGATGAATCTGCAAATCGAAAAGCGTCCGACGCAAGCGTACATTGATCTGGATGCCCTCGCCTCTAATCTCCACGCGTCCAAAAAATTCATCGGGGAAGACATAAAGTACATGGCAGTCGTCAAGGCAGACGGCTATGGCCACGGTGCCGCAGCATGTGCCGTTCGACTCGAATCCGAAGGCGTTGACTGGTTCGGAGTCGCAATTCCCGAAGAAGGTGTCGATATCCGCAAAGCAGGAGTAAAATGCCCTATCCTCTGCCTTGGTTCCTTCTGGCCCGGACAAGAAAAGCTCCTATTCGAATATGACCTGACACCTGTGATCTACGATCTCTCGATGGCGAAACTTCTTGGTAAATTTGCTGCCAAGCTCGATCGCACCATTGATGTTCATGTGAAGATCGACACGGGAATGGGCCGCGTAGGGATCAACCATAGCGACGCAACACGATTTGCTCAAGAATTAAAAACTGTCAGAGAATTAAACGTTACCGGCCTTTTAACACACTTTGCATCTGCCGAAGATCCAAAAGAGAATCCGTACACAAGTTTACAGGTCGAACGATTTGAAAAAGCCTGCGAAGAATTTGTTTCAGCCGGTCATACACCAAAATTATTTGACCTCGCCAATTCACCGGGAGCTATCGCTCACCCTGAATCTCGTCGAAGCATGGTGCGGCTCGGTGGAGCCTTATACGGCCTCATAGACGACATTTTGCCGTCGGAAACGTCACGCCCGGTATTAAAGCCAGTGCTTTCACTTAGTTCACGAATTGCTTATCTAAGACAAGTTCCAAAGTGCCAAACTCTTGGTTATGGCCGCACTTTCCATACACAACGCGACTCGGTAATTGCCCTTGTGCCGATCGGTTACGCCGACGGCTATCCGCGCGGCCTGTCGAATCGCGGCAAGGCCTATATAAACGGCCACATTGCCCCGATCGCCGGACGCATTTCTATGGACTGGACAATGCTGGACGTTACGGACATTCCTAACGTCGCAATAGCCGATGAGGTTTTTCTGATCGGTGGAGGTGAGGGCCATGCGATCAAGGCATCTGATCTGGCGCGAGAACTCGACACGATCGGCTACGAGATCACCTGCGGTATATCGCCGCGTGTGCCTCGAATATACATCTAGTCCGTTTCCAATAACAAAACCGAAGCTCTGAGGGCTTCGAAGATTATGCAATCGACCGGCGAATTTACCTGGAAGAACTTTTTTAACCGGCTTTACGACCGGTCATTCGACGCCGACGTTTTTAGCCGTGCGGCGCAGGTAGCATTCTATTTTTCCTTCGCTCTTTTCCCGCTTCTTTATTTTCTTGTAAGCCTTTTCGGACTCATTCTCGTGTCCTCGGAAGGACTCAAAAGTGAGCTTTTCGTTTATTTGAATCGGCTAATGCCAACTGCGGTTTTCAATCTGGTAAAAACCACGGTTGACGAGATAGTGGTAAACAGTACTGGCGGCAAGGCAACGATCGGACTGCTAGTTACTCTGTGGTCGGCTTCGGCGGGCGTTGATGCTATTCGAAATGCTCTCAACGATGTTTACAAGATCCGAGACAGCCGCTACTGGTGGCGAACAAAGGCCCAGTCGGTCGTGCTTACGTTTGTATTTTCAATTTTAGCCACTGTAGTGGTTGGCGGAGTTTTTTATGGTTGGCAGCTTGTCCAATACCTTCTGGCCGGCCTCGGCCTAGAAGTAACTTCACCGTTCATACTAGTCACAATACAATGGATATCAATTGTGCTGCTCATGCTTCTAGTCAGCGAGATAATCTACAATCTGCTGCCTGATTTTAAAACAATTCGCTGGGTATGGATATCACCCGGCTCGATCGTATCAATTCTTTTATGGATATTTCTCACAGGCGGATTCAGAATTTATCTGGGCTATTTCAATTCGTACGACAGGACCTATGGCTCGCTTGGAGCCGTCATAATCATGATGCTCTGGCTTTATCTTACGGCTCTCACTTTGTTGATCGGCGGAGCGATCAATTCGGTGCTTGCCGATCTCAATAAAACTGACGTACCCGAATAGATCTCACACATCAGATGCCGCTGACAAAAGGGCCTCTCGCATTGCTCCGGCAGTTCGCCAGCGATTTTCAACGTGCTTTGCCAGGGCCGTCTCGATCACTGACGCAAGTCTTACAGGCATTTCGGGAATGCGTTCCTTCAAAGGGATAATCGGTTTTTCAAAGATGGCTTTAACAGTTTCAGCAATGCCTGCCTTTGGGTCGATGTCGAGTGCGTTGGTACCGGTCAAGAGAGCATAAGCAGTCATTCCCATCGCGTAAATGTCGGACGGCGGCTTTACATCCTTAAAGTCGCGAACCTGTTCGGGCGGCATGTAAGCGATAGTTCCGGCTACATCTCCGACCATTGTCACTCCGCTCATTCCTGTTTCCTTAAAGCTTTTTGAAAGGCCAAAATCGGTTAGCTTTGCGATGCTATTTGGAAAATTGCCGCTGATCAATATGTTCTGTTCCTTTATGTCGCGGTGGACAAAACCTTGCTTATGAGCGAAATCCAAGGCCGCGAGGGTTTGTTCGATGATCCTTACAACTTCCCTGTAGCCAAGTTTTCCGCCTCTAGTTTTCGCCAGACGCGAAGCATCCATTCCTACGACAAATTCGGTAACAAGATAAACGAGGCCGTTGTGCTTTCCGTGTTCGATGTACCTGACAATATTCGGATGTTGGAGCGAAGATGCAACTTCGATCTCGCGGAGAAAGCGCTTTAACGACTGCTCACTGACCGCAACCTCTGGGAGCAGCGTCTTGATAGCAACTACCTCTCCGTTGTCTTCCGAACGGGCGAGCATCACACTGCCCATACCTCCCTGTCCGATAACCCGAACCATCTGGTAATTTGGAACAGGTTGAGGATTCTTCTTTAACTCCTCGCGGCAATCATCACAGATGTAAGAAAGCCGCGCATCGGGATCATCCGCCTCAAATGCTGAACGAGCACGACAATTTAAGCACTCGACCGGAACCATTGAGAGTTGTGTACTAATGAACTTCTCTTTGTCGTTAGCTGAAGCTTCAACGCCGCTCGAAACCTCGACTTCGAGCACCGTCTCGCCCCCCTGAATCCTGTCACCACTTTTCAGATAGACTGTATCGACACGCATGCCGTTGACGTAAGTACCGTTCGTGGAACCGAGGTCGCGAAGAAATGCCTGTGGCGGCGCAATTTCAATGAGGCAGTGATGACGAGAGAAAAACCGGTCTTGCGGAAGACAAAATTGCGCGTCCTCGCTCCGTCCGATCATGAACGTATCATGCTGATCGAATGTAAAATCACGGCCTGTTTGCGGCCCTGCTACAACGTGTAAAGTTACGAGCATTGTCCCTATTATTTAACTCGCAAGAATCGCGAATAACGCAAAAACCAGCGATGCTAGAAAACTGATCACACCCAAGACCATGCCGCCGATTGCCATTCCGCGTCCTCCATATCGATTGCTGTCGCCGTCGACATTTCGCATTCCGATAAAGCCCATAGCGGCTGCCGGCACACCGAGCCAAATCCCGCCATAACAGCATATTAGCGGTATGCTCAATATCCCAAGAATGAGAGCAATAGTTGGAACCGTCTGATCACGCGACAGTGAGAACTGCGGTGCTCCGAACTGGCGGTTCGTTATATTTTGAGGCTGCCACTGAGAGACGGGAGCAGTTGGCGGAGACACAGGCCAATTCGCAGGATTTGTGACACGCGATTGATCAAGCACTATCGTCGGCGGGGCATCGTCCGCGTAGCGCGTATTCGCATAAGGAACGTCAGTCAGGGATTCGCCGTCATCAAGACAAAAGTTAAGCTGAACGTCGTCGTAGGTTTTCCGGCATCGGGGACATTGCTTCATAAACGGAGCTTCTATCTCCTGATCTCAAGATTCTTGAAAACAACTTTCACGCCATCGCCGGAATACAACCCGACAACTCCCCCGCTATAGCCGTGCGTATTCTGGATCGACGTTACCATGGTTCCATTGATGTACATCTCGATCTTGTCGCTTTGGTCGCGCACTTCCAGGACGTTCTCTTCGGTACCACCCTTTATCGCATTTGAAGACGTCCAGTTCTTTACAACTGTTTCTTTTTGCGGCTCATGACGGACGACCTCGTACTTCTTCCGTTTTGTATCGATCAAAAATGCATAATCCTGCTGAAGTGGTTGAGGGTTGCTGTGAAAGATGAGTCCATAACCTAGACTCGAACTCGCATCGTTAACATTTTGGACCGTCACACGCGTATCCGCGTCATCGGTCTTATATTTATCAATCGGGTTATCTTCTTCATCTTTATCCGGCGCTACGAGAACATAATAAAAGCCCTTCCGAATTGAACCCATCGTCAGTTCGTCACCGCTCATTTCAGTGGTCCCATATACAGAAAACTCCTTGACGAACATATTAAGGTCAACAGTAGTTACATCATCTCTGCCCGTTGTTGATGTGGAAGTCGGGGTCTTGTTCGAATAAGGAGTTGGCGAACCAAATTTACTGTTACTGAAAACAGAATTCGCGGTTTTATCCGCCTGCGACGCGGCCCAGAACACAAATCCTACAAATCCACCGCCGCACAATAAAATCAAGATCCCAAGTATGCCTAATACCCACAGCCAAGCTTTCGACGACTTTTTAGGCGGCTGCATCGCATATTGCTGAGGCTGCTGCTGCCAATTTGGCGGCGAGCCGGATGTGCTGGTGCCCGGCGACGGTTGCGGTTGCGTTATGCGCGGCTCATTCATAACGAGAGTTTCCGGCAAGATTTGTCCAGACGCAGCCGCAGTCAATACCGAACCGTCTTCAAGACAAAAATTGAGGTTATCATCAGCGTATGTTTTCTGGCATCGAGGGCAGATCTTCATAGTTTTTCCTCATTTGAAAACGAGTCATTCAGAACGCTGTTATTATACTTTTTCACAACTCGAAACGCGACTTTTATGATACTCGGTAGGTCCTGATCAGGATCTCACGCACGTTCACTTTTGTCCTGCTTTGCGTTCTTTGCGGCGAGGAGGAGGATATTGCTTTTGCTGAGATGTCGGGAGACATGAATGTAGTGATGAAGGGCGATATCAAGGGGTCTGATGATAGCTGTCCCGAAAATGATGAAGAAGCACATCACCCAAACCGCACCGCCTATTTTTTGGGTGGCTTTTTCATGTTAATAAGTGGCTTTTGGGGCGCTCTAGACGGCTTTTTGGGGTGTCGAAGAGGTTTTTTTTCCTACTTTTGCTTCACTTTGGTTTCTTGGACTATGAGTTGGCTATTTTCCCCGGAAAGACCGCAAAAATTAACACCGCTTCAAAAAAAAGCTCCGCACAGAATGAGTGGAGCCGATCTAAATCATGTTGGACCATTATTTTGTCGTACAAATATCGGCGGAGGCGGTTCACGCTCGTAGATGCGGACGCCCTCTAATAGCCATTTCTCGGCTTCGCCTCGGTCGGTAAAGACATTGTATCGTGCTTTTCGGTTGGCACTGATGAGCAGTGCGAAATTCATCGCCGTTTGCTGATCCTTGTATTGATTGAGAACAGCGACTCGCACATATTTGACCATGTCAAGAAAATCATTGGTCGTTTGGAAGAGGTCTAAGCTGTTAAGCATCATAGGAACGTCTCGTTCCAGAAGTAGGCGCCTGTAATTGCCGCGATCGCATTCATTCGCGACTTCCTGCAAATAGGAAAGAGCCGTGGCCCGCGTCATCTCCTTTGCGTGTATGTGCGCATGGAGATAGTGCCTTCGAGAGTCGAATCTTAATTCATACGGCTTTAACGCGTCGTTCATGAATTTGTTCTGGGAAATTGTGTATTGTGACTGTAACATCAAACCGTGTTCCGTCGCAAGTTACGATTCGCAAGAAAGAAGGTAGTTCGACACTTCTTAGCGTTTCAGAAAGAAACTTCCTGTTATGTATTCTCGCATACCATCGCCAAGAAAAAATGGGTGCATATTAGATGCAAATTTGATGAAAAAATGAATACAGACAACCCAAAATCACTTCTCGAAGTCGCTCTGAATGTAAGGAAAGAGCACCAAGACGAATTGGAAAAAACAACCGCCGAACCCGAAATGTCTGAGGTCAAAACGCCCCCGATTGAAGAACCTTCCGAGCCTTCCATCCTCTCTTGATACATTGATTCGGAGCACATCATTGCAACGTCAACCCACAGCGCCCACAAAACTTTATTTGCGGAGGATAAGTTCCACCGCAGCGGGTGCAAAGCCGTGTAACCTGAGGCGGCATTGAGTGCGGAGTGCCTGATGCAGAGTGCGGAGTAAAAGACGGCGGCGAACTGTTATGCTGCTGCATAGCAGGCGTGATGTTCAAACCGCAGCGTCCACAGAATCGTGAATTGTGCGGCAGCGGTGACGAGCATCGAGGACACGGATATGTTTCAGAGCCTTCGCCCGCGCTGATCATCTTAAAGTTAGAACTGCCGCACCTCCCGCAAAAACGCACGCCTTCTGCAAACCGTGAATTGCAACTTACGCACGCGACAATGCCCGGCATCACGCTCGATGGAGCCGCTCCGCTGCCGATTCCCTGCGACGAAGTAGGTTGACTGGTGTATCTGGTCTTTAGTTGAGCTTGTATTACTTGCTCGCCCGTGCCGGGACGCACTTCTATAACGCGCTCATCATCTCTTTCGCCCTGTTTTGAAACACGCAAGATATGCTGCCCGGCGGGAATATCAATTAGAATTACACGTCCTGAACTTCCAACACTTCCCTTCCGCTCATCATTGACATAAACCTCGGCACCAACCGGAGCCATAACAACGAGCCGCGACTTGCCTGTTGTTTTACTTTCGTCAATATCCTCAGCGGCAGCCTCGAGTTCGTCGATCCAGTCGGAAACTGATGGCGGTCGATTGACTGGTTCGATCTCTAGAGCTTTCATTATCACGCGATCAACGTCAGCCGGAATGTCGGAGCGTATAGTTGATAGCGGCGGTGCCTTTTGCATCACCTTTTGCATAATTAGCTGCATCATGTCACCCGTGAACGGTGTTTTGCCGCCCAGCATCAGATAAGCGATCGTGCCAAGAGCATATAGGTCGGCACGCACATCGACGCCAATTTCTGGCTGCATCTGTTCGGGCGACATAAATTCCGGAGTGCCGATAATCCCGCGTGATGACGGCGTAGCATTCGAAGAAATATCTGTGACAGTCTGATTGACGATCTTCGCGAGTCCAAAGTCGCCGACCTTTACAAATCCATCTCCGCTCTTGCCCTTTTGCATGATAAAAATATTTGCGGGCTTGAGGTCGCGATGAAGGATTCCGAGTTCGTGAGCGGCATCAACTCCGTCTGCGATTTGCCTCAACAATCGAACGGCACGTTTCACCGGCAAAGTACCTTCGCGTCGGAGCAGCTTGTGCAGCGTCTCGCCTTCGACATACTCCATCACAAGATAAAAAATGCCATCGGGCGTTTCACCGAAGTCCGTCACGCTAACAGTATTGGGATGTTCGATCGACGCGGCGGCCTGAGCTTCTCGTTCGAAGCGTGCGATCGCCTCGCCTTCCTGCAGGTCATCGCTCGAAAGAATGTCCTGGCGAACCGTCTTAACCGCAAGTTTTTTCATCGCAAACTTGTTGTCTTTGGCAAGATAGACCTGTCCCATCGCTCCGCGCCCCAGCCTGCTTTCGAGCAAGTAACGACCGGCGATCATTTGCGGTCCGGGCAGCGAGAGACGAGTCTGCGTTTCGTCCAACGGGCAGACGACCACGTCGTCGGGGAAACAAAGTTCGCATTTTGGGCATTCACGCATCGCTGATAGATATTTTCAACGCAAAGTCGCAAAGGTGCAAAGACGCCAAGATATAATCTTGATCATTTCAACCAGTCTTTTTTCGCAACTTTGATTCTTAGCGTCTTTGCGTTAAAAATTCGGTTTGTTATAATTCAGCTTGCTTTTGGGTCGATAGCTCAGTCGGTAGAGCAACGGACTCTTAATCCGTGGGTCGCAGGTTCGATCCCTGCTCGGCCTACCAAAACCAGTGCACAGTTAAGAATGCACAATGTACAATCCTAAAAATTGTGCATTGTGCATTGTGCATTTTAGATCGTCTAAACTTGATCCCGCCATTTGAGCACTTCGTCGCGAAGGAGCGGATTTTGCTGAAAGCTGCCGGTTTGGCCCTGTGCCGCAGTGGCGCGTTGAATATGCCAGTAGCTTAGGCCGAGTTTGCCGACGGCACGAAGATAGCGACTGCGAGCTTTGTATTTCCCCGCAAAAACCCCACCGATCAACCAAGCGGAGCTTTTAAATGCAGATGTTACGGTTGTGCCCAACTCAGGAGATATCAACCCGCGTGCAATGTCGATAGCGAGCATGTCTTTGAGTATCCTGTTCTGCCGCCGCATAATGTACAACGCGAATCCGGCGATCAAACAGAAAAGCGGGATCTGCAAAATACAGTAGCTGATCATGAAAGAACACAAGCCCTCTAACGGCCCCATCGCAAAGCATGGCCCAAAGCCTAACGACTGAAAAAGGTCTGCGCTGTATCCGGCGAGAGCATTCCACGTAGCATGAAGTCCTACGGCCAAAATATATCCGCCGACCGGGGCTAAAAATCTGACAATTTTGTTATGAGATTCGCGTGAAATGCCGCATCCGATGCCGGTCATTGACGTAAATGTAACGTGCGCAAAAGGCGACAAAATTCCACGAAGGACAAACAGGATCATGAGGCTGACCAATCCGCCGTTTCCTAATGCACGCCCGTAATAGAGAACATTTTCGACGGTCGCAAACCCAAGAGCGATGACACCGGCAAAAACAATGCCGTCAAGAATATCGTCAAAATAGCGACGAAAGAAAACAAGGAGAATGATCAGGCCGATACCCTTTGAGCCTTCTTCGAAGATCGGCGCAGACATCACAGCTCCGACGGCCTCGCCCGCATCCGGTGATACAGCGATCCCGATAGCTGTACCGAGAACTGTATTGATAACGAATGAAACAACGACCGCCACAAGAGCACCCCAACAAAATGCAAGTGCCAGAAGCCATAAGGGTTCGGGATCATAACGGTCGAGCCAAACGAGCGGCATCAGATATACGATAGCCGGCACAAATGCAATAACCGACGCAATTATTGCGGGAAAAACGCCAACGCTTGCAAACATTATGAGAATAACGATCAGGGAGAGAAAAACAATGCCAAATAAGGTAACCGCAATTCCGATATACTTGCCTGTATTTGACGGCTCAGGTTTTTCCGCAACGCGGCCGAGGCCTAAACTTTGCAGCGATGCCTGAAAACTCACCGGTTCATTAGCCGCCATCCGGTTGAACTGCTGCACCTGAAGATCATTGAAATCTATTTGAGAAACAGTGGCCTGTTCCTCGTCAAGATAGACAATCGCCGTATTTCCCCGCGAGCCGAACTGGACCTCATCGCCGGAATTTAGTTTAACGGCCGTAATATTCGCGCCGTTCAGCAGTGTGCCGTTAGTGCTTTGATTGTCGCTGAGGTAATAACCGTCGGGGCGGGCTTCGATAAAAGCGTGCTGCTTTGAGGCGATTCGTTCCGTTTGCGGATCGAACCTGATACTGCATGTCTCGCCGCGTCCTACCGTAAGAAATCCACTCTCAAGCTCGTATTCTTGTCCGGAAAGAGTTCCACTCGTGATCTTTAATCGCAGTTTCATACTGCAATAATAAGAACGAAAAGACCAAAGTCAAGCTATAAGCTCGACTTTGGGCCCAGTTAAATCAGGTAAAGAACTAACGCGACGATACAGACGTCTGAGTTGTTCGTGTATCAATACGTCGTAATTCTCCCGAGGAAAGCTCTCCGTTAGAACTGTTAAGGGAGTACCGATAATTTGTGCTTGGACGAAACACAGCTATATCCATTTTGCCGTCGCCATCATAATCTGCAGTCACAGGAATATCCTCAGAAGTGCCGAATCTGTAAGATGTAAAACTGCGTGTTTGAGCATCTAGAATGTACCAAGCACCATTTGACGGGCGGTAAACAGCAAAATCGGATACGCCGTTTCCGTCAAAATCCGCGTTAACCGGACGATCGCCGTTTTGACCAAACACCTGATATACAGGAATTGCTGCTGTGCTCGGAAGGACGGCCCAGATACCCGTCGAAGAACGCCAAACTGCTACGTCCGCTTTGCCGTCTCCGTCATAGTCACCTGTGAGCGGTTTATCGCCAATCATGCCCCATTGCTGTGCCCTAAATCCGACTATGCTCTGCTGAATGTACCACATACCAGTCGAAGGCCGCCAAACGGCGACATCCGTCTTGCCATCTGCATCGTAATCGGCTGGAACAGGAACGTCACCGTTTTTGCCAAATCGAATCGAGACCAAGCCGTTTGTGCTTTCCTGCAAATACCACACACCTGTTGAAGGTCGGAAAACCGCGAAGTCGGCCTTTTCATCACCGTCATAATCGCCGGTGACAATAATGTCTCCCGCACGTCGGAAATTGGCCTGATCCATTATCGAATCATCAGCCATCTGCCATTCTCCAGTCGAAGGCGAAAATACAGAGGAATTTATTCCCCGTCCGTCCGTAGCCGCTGCGTTAATTCGCGTTGGCGAACTTATCAACCTTGTATCTAGAATCAGCATTCCTCTTGCCAGATCACCAACCAATATCTTGTCGTTTCCAAGATTGGGATAAACCGCCCAGAGACCGTCATAAGAAGTCGGAAGACCAGCCGCTCTGGCAGTTGTGCCGCAAACCATGTCCCAAGGCTCGGCATCAAGTGCGGCTTCTTGTTGTTCGCGAGTAGGCGGCGCAAAAGCTCCCGGAAACGTGTCGTACTGGCCGATACGGATCGGATTTGCCCGGTCGCTTATATTAAAAACCTGTAATCCTGCCTGATACCAAGCTATGTAAAGAAAATTTCCGTGAACAACCGGATTGTGAGGTGTCACGGCATTCAATCCCAGTTCCACCATTCCAATACTGTTCACAAGCAGAGGAGCGGCCGGATCCGTAATGTCGTATACCCTAAGATCGCCGCTACCGTTGTTAGTTTCCCGACAGCTATAAAGCCAATTCCCGTCTTCACTAGGCCAGGCGGAGTGCATACTGTTGCCCGCTGTAATGCTGGTTTGATCCGAAATAAATCCAAGCAAAACCGGAGCCTGTGTAGTGATATTTGAAATGTCATAAATCTCGGTGCGTCCGCGATTCGAACTGTTTCCCCATCCGGAGGTAAACATTCGGTTCCCTTTTACAACCATTGCGTGTACCCACTGCGGGTCAGTGGGGATAATATCACGGACAAATACCGGTGATGCCGGATTGGTAACATTAATTACCTTCAAAGTTTTTGTACTGAGGCTGTTAAAGTTTTCAACCAGAAAAGTTCCGCCATTCTGCTGAAATACCACCATTTCGTGGATCGAGTTGTGACCGTTGCCTGTGGTCGAATTTACCACACCTAGCAAAACTGGCGCGTAAGGATTCGTAAGGTCTACAATGTGAACGCCCGCAGTGTTGCCGGCGCCAAAATAACCGCGGTTTCCGACCACAATAGCCTCAAGAAACTGCCGATTGCTGCCGGATACTACCGGATTATAATGATTCGCCAAAACCGGAGCATCGGGGTTTGAGATGTCGTAAATAAAAACACCTTTGCAGCCATAACTTCCCTGAACGGCTATGTTGCCCGAAGCGAAGAGATCCGCATACCTTAGGCTCGCGCCTGATCCACTCGTACACGTCGGTGCTATCTCGCTTCTAAGGCGGACCGGTAACGCAGACGCATTTGATGCGAGCGTCATCACAAATGTAGTGATGATAAACAACATTAGTAATTGGGTGCGAACACGAAGGCAGGATCGTAGCATTAAAAAACTCCTAAATTAAAATAGACATAAGACTTAACAGTTCTTTGTACGCTTTTTTAAACAAAAATGCAAACAAAACCGCTCGCAAAGTCCGTTTGCGAGCGGCTTTTTGAAAAAGAACTATAAAAGTCAAGAAGCCTTTTGCTGTGCTTCGCGAATAACGAGATCAAAAGTACCTGGATCGACCTTTTTGAACCGGCGATTGCGATTCAGCGAAACGGCGATCGAGATGGTCGGGTTATTGCCTTTGAATTTCATGCCGCCAGCGATCAGTAGATTGTAAAGTTCGTTAACATGAAGCGGAGAGCCTGATTCCCTAAGCAGCAAAGTACAGGCCTGTGTGATCGTGCGGTCGTTAAAGCGATTACTTAAAGGTTCGTACCCCGTATGTATTGGTGGTGGCCCGCCGTTCCGATTTTGATTAAAATACGCAACGGAACTATCGCGGCGATATTCTCGATCAGACAATTCCTGATGTTCGGGATGCCTTTCAACCCGTCTCATCACAGGCAGCGGATCTTCTCCGTCATCTTCTACGATCCTAAAATTTGTCGGCCGCTTGCCTGATCGCGTTGCAACCAGAAGGCTGTCTATCGCCTTTTCAGTCTGCGCAGCGCTGTTTTCCAGAGCTCCCACCTCAATGCGCAGATCCTCGACTTCTGCCTCCTTCTCACGAAGTTGGGCCATAAGCCGGTTTTGAGCATTGCGTGTTTGGCGCAAACTTTGTTCAAGTGTTGCTATAAGGTTTTCATCCAACATATTGAGAAAATTGAGATTAGTCTGTTGAGGTTTACTTATGAGCTTCGGTCGATAATAAAATCCAATATATCTTCCAAAGAAGAACGATACTCTGTTTTCGGCAAAACATCAATACTTTTTCTCGCGCTCGACACATATGCCTTTGCCTGATCTCGAATGGCTTCAAGAATACTATGCTCGGCCAACTTCTTTTTTAAGTCATCACGAGAAAACTTGGCGTATTCCCCGAACAGCATTATTTTCTCAAATGCTGGCAGCAAAGATGGTTCCTTTCGTATAAGGGAGATAAGCGGCAGAGTGAGTTTTCCTTCCAGCAAGTCAGAGCCCGCTGCTTTTCCAAGCTGATCTGCATCGGAGGTCACATCGAGAATATCGTCAGCGATCTGGAATGCAATGCCGAGATTTATGCCATAATCCCGCATCGCTGCCTGAATTGAAGTATCGGCCCCGCTCAAGATGGCTCCGACCTCACAGCACGCCGAAAAAAGAAAAGCTGTTTTTCGCTGAAGAATGTCAAAATATTCCGCTTCAGAGATATCCAGCCGCCCAATAGTGGTCAACTGTATTAATTCGCCCTCAGTCATTTTGCGGGTCAGCCGCGTCAAGATGTCGATAATCTCGAGTGAACGCTCTCGAACAGTCGTCTCAAATGCCGACATATAGAGCCAGTCACCCATGAGGACTGCCGTCTGGTTACCAAATCGTGCGTTTACCGACGAACGATTTCGCCGCATGTCGGCATTATCTATTATATCGTCGTGAACAAGCGTCGCGGTGTGGAGCATCTCCATTACCGTCGCAAGCCGGATGACATTATCGTCACTGCCCTTTCCACCAGCAGCGTAATTAGACAAGATCAAAAGAGCCGGCCTGATTCGCTTACCGCCCGATGCTCTTAGATATTCTCCAAGATAATTTATGACCTGAATGTTAGAACTCGCTTGACGATCGAACTCGTTCTCAACAAGAACCAGTTCATTACTGATCAGTTCAAAGATCTTGGCAGCTTTAAAGGAAAGTGACGGATTTTTTTTTGCCGGAGCAAATTGTTGCATAAACTAATTTGACCGGTAATTATCGAAAGTCATATCAATTCCAAAGTCCCTACCTTTTAACGCTGCCATAACATCTTGTAGCGTATCTCGATCTTTGCCCGAAACACGGACGGTTTCGCCTTGTATCGAGGCCTGCACCTTGAACTTTTCGTCCTTGATAAATCGGACCACCTCTTTAGCTTTCTCGATCGGAATTCCCTGCTGGATCTTGACCGCTTGGCGAACCGTGCCGCCAGCCGCCGGCTCGATCTTCTGGTAATCGAGAGCTTTGAGCGAAATGCCACGTTTGACGAACTTGCTTTGCAGAATGTCGTTCATGTTGCGAAGCCTGGTCTCGTCTTCTGCCGAAAGCACCAGGTCCTTGTCCTGCAGCTCGACGGTTGCCTTACTGCCTTTGAAATCAAACCGCTGGGAAATCTCCTTCGTCGTCTGATTGAGGGCGTTGGTGATCTCGGCGTAGTCGGTTTTTGAAACTATATCGAATGAATTTTCTTTAGCCATAAAAAGATTTTGCCACGAATTACACAAATTGCACGAATGTAATTCTAATTAGAGTTATTAGTGTCATTCGTGGCCAAAGTTAGTTTGAAAAGATCGAGAAAGTTTTGAGTCGTCTGTCGAGCCAGATTCATCGCCTCAACACCGAGAAAATCCGCGAGAAAATGTGCAGTGTTTTTTACAAAGCTTGGCTCGTTCCGTTTTCCGCGAAAAGGCACAGGCGTCAAAAACGGACAATCGGTCTCTATCAACATTCTATCGAGCGGCACCACTCGGGCGGCATCACGCAAATTATTGGCCTTTTTGAATGTCACGTTACCCGCAAACGAGATCAAAAAGCCAAGCGGCATCAGTGCTTCTGCCATCTCAGGCGTTCCGCCAAAGCAATGCATTATCCCGCGAAATCCATCATACGAACACTCATCTTTCAATATCTCGACTGTCTCATCATCGGCATCGCGGCTGTGGATGATGATCGGCAAGTCCAATTCCCTAGCCGTTCTTATCTGCCGTCGAAATACTTCGACCTGCACATCACGCGGACTGTGGTCGTAATAAAAATCAAGCCCGATCTCACCCCAACCGATCACTTTTTTGCTCGATCTTACAAGGCCTAGAAGATGCTCTTCGGCCTTATCGTCATAAAGTTTTGCATCGTGCGGATGAACGCCGACAGACGCATAAACACTTTCGTATTTTTCCGCAACAGCAATAGCCCGACGAAAATCGTCCGAGTGCGGATCGCCCGTCCCAATATTCAGCATCGCCGCAACACCTGCATCCTTAGCCCGCTGAACAACGTCGTCACGGTCAACGTCAAACTGCTCGCCATCAATATGGCAGTGGGAATCGATGAAGATCATTTTAATCTGGCGCCGATTTTAACATCTTCCAAAAACGTCGCGATTGCTGGCGTATCTTCCTCGGTCAGCGACGCGGCGCAGATCATTCCCTGAGATTCGAGGCCACGCATTTTGCGGGGTTTTAGGTTTGCGACAACTACGACTTTGCGTCCGATGAGTTTTTCGGGTTCGTAATATTCGGCGAGGCCAGCGAGTATTTGCCGTGGATGCTCTTCACCAAGATCGACCTCAAAACGAAGGAGTTTGTCCGCGTTCTGCACACGCTCGGCAACCTTGATCTCGCCGACGCGAAGCTCGACCTTAATGAAATCGTCTATGGTGATGAAGCTGTCCGCTACAATTTCCTCCCTTTTCGCTTCTTCAGTTAACCCCCCCATCACCGCAGGTGGTTCCGACTGCGGCTCACTGCTCACTACATTCTGCTCACTTATTTCATTCATAACTTTACTCTTATCAATTCTCGGAAACACGCCGACCGTTTCGCCGATTCTAGTTCCGGCGGCAAGTTCTCCCCATTTCAAATTTGCCGGATCAATCTTTGAAATATCATCACTAAGACCGATCTGGCTGTAAATATTTTTTGATGCTTCTGGCATCACTGGATAAAGCAAAACACAAAGCCATCGCAGCGTTTCGCTTGCTCGGTAAAGCACCGCATTTAGCGTCTCACTCTGTTTATCGTCCTTGATCAATTCCCACGGCTTTGAATCGGAAATGAGTTTATCGACCCGTGCGATCACCGTCCAAACAACTTCCAGTGCCAAGCTAAATTCAAAGTTATCAAAACGCCGGATAAACTCGTCGCGGGCGTATTCGATAGCGCTGACAAGTTCCTGTTCGTCAGGGCTTACACCCGCACGTTTGGCATTTATATAATTTTCCTCAGCGATCTTACCGCTTGGTATCAATCCGTCGCGGTATTTTGTGATCATCGAAAACGTGCGGCTGGCGAGATTGCCAAGACCGCTTGCGAGATCGGCGTTCGCACGGTCGATCAGGTTTTCATAGCCGAATTTACCATCCTGCCCAAAGACCATTTCGCGAAGCAGAAAATACCGCAAAGCATCGACCTGAAAATGCTTGTGCAAAACATCTACGTCGATCACATTTCCAACAGTTTTCCCCATCTTTCGGCCATCAGCGTCGAGCCACATACCGTGAGCATAAACCGTCTTTGGCAAGTCCAAACCGGCCGCAGCCAGAAACGAAAACCAATAGACCGTGTGAAAACGCAAGATATCTTTACCAACCAAGTGAACAGCATTTTGCCAGTATTTTTCAAAACCGACCCTTACTTTCTCAGCATTACCGTAACCGATAGCAGTTATATAGTTCGAAAGCGCGTCAAGCCAAACATACATCACATGGTTCTCATCATCGGGAACAGGAACGCCCCACGAAACTGAACTCTTCTGACGGCTTATAGATAAGTCTTGAAGCCCGCCGCGAATAAAGGACAAAACCTCATTCCGCCGCGATTCCGGCCGCACCAAATCATCCTCGCTCTCGATCAGATCTATCAAAAAATCATCGTAATCCGACAGCCGGAAAAAGTAGCTTTCCTCAGAAACCTTGTCAAGCGGACGTTCGTGTATCAGGCAATTGGGTACTTCCGAGCCTTCGGGTATGACGTACTGCTCCTCAGTCTTGAATTCCGCACACGGAGCGCAGAACCAGCCTTCGTAAAAGCCTTTGAAGATCGTTTCGTTCCCTTTTGGAGTTTTGTGCTTTACGATCTCACGCCACAGATGCTGGACGCCTTCGTAATGAAATGGCTCGGTCGTCCGCATAAAAACGTCGTACCCGCCTTTTTCGGAATCGAGGCCAAAGTCGTGAAACATCCGCTTTAGTTCGCCGGAAACATAATCGACCTGTTCCTTTGGCGTCTTGCCCGCTTTCTCCGCAGCTCGTTGAATATTTATTCCATGCTCGTCTGTTCCGGTCAGAAAATAGGTATCAAATCCACGCTGTTTCTTATGCCGTTGGATCACGTCAGCCACGATCGTCGAATACAGATGCCCAAGATGCGGCAGGCTGTTCGCATAATAGATCGGAGTTGTTATGTAGAAAGTTTCGATTGCCAATTTACCCTATCCTTTTATCAATGACATTGCTTCCGCACGAGTTCGCGAATCCGTTCGGAAACCACCAAGAACAGCCGAAGTGATAGTAACCGCACCGGGCTTTTTGACCCCGCGAAGAGTCATGCATGTATGCTCAGCTTCAACAACGACCATAACGCCGATCGGGTCGAGTTTATCGAAAAGCGTCTGAGCGATCTGCTGCGTGAGACGTTCCTGGACCTGAAGTCGGCGGGCAAAGATCTCCGCGATCCGAGCCAGTTTTGAAAGCCCGATTATTCGGCCACCTTTTGGAATATAGGCAATGTGACATTTGCCTGTGAACGGAGCGAGATGATGTTCACAAACGGATGCGATCGAAATGTCCTTGACGATCACCATTTCGTCGTGCGAATCGCCGGGCAGCGGCACGATATGCTGGCTAGGGTCGATCCACATTCCTTCTGTCAATTCCGCGTAAAAATCAGCAACGCGTTCCGGCGTTTTTTGCAAACCTTCTCTATCAGGGTCCTCGCCGATCCCTTCTAGAATCAGCCGCACACCTTGTCCGATTTTCTTTAGATCAACCTTTTTTTGCTTTTTTTGTGCCATATAGCTGCGCCATTTTAGCTCGCGTGAAGTAAAGAGTTTATCCGTTTTGCAAGAAAAAGAAAAAGTTACACGATGCGGTGTTTCTGGCACCTTTTGCTATCTCCCAAATTGAACGTCTATAATTACGACTTTATCGCTTGTGTGTTAGATAGACAACGTAATGACAATCATCGAAATTCAGCAGATCCTACGCGAAACCGTAAAAGATACAGCTCGTTCACAATTCAACGTCGAACTGGACCAGATCGTTGTCGAGACGCCGCCAAAAACGGAGCTTGGCGACCTTGCCTTCCCTATTGGCTTTGAACTTGCCAAACAGATCAAACAATCAACTGGCGAAAAGAAGAATCCACGCGAACTGGCGGAACAGCTAAAGGCTGCATTGGAATCGAACGAATTTGTAAGCAAGGTCGAGGTCGCAGGTGCCGGTTATCTTAATATTTTCTTTGACCGTGGATCTTTTCTCCTACAAAATACCGCTGCCGAACCTCTGCCGCACTTGTCTGAGTCAAATTCCGATGATTCGCCCAAGGTTTGCGTCGAGCACACTTCCGTAAACCCGAATAAAGCTGCTCACATCGGCCATGTTCGAAACTCGGTGCTTGGCGATACTTTTCAACGCATCCTCAAAGCCACCGGAAAACGCGTAGAAGTACAAAATTACATCGACAACACCGGCGTTCAGGTCGCGGATGTTGTGGTTGGATTCATTTATCTGGAAAACAAAGATCTGGCCGCGATCAAGGCCCTCGATTCTGGACTAAAAGCGGCGGGCAAGAGTTTTGATTACTATTGTTGGGACCTCTACGCAAAGGTCGGCGTTGAGTATCAAACCAATGAGGAGCTAAAACAAAAACGTGCCGAGGTTCTTCACCTGATCGAGGAAGGCAACAACGCGACCGCTGAATTGGCTGATTTCGTAGCGACCAGAAATGTCGAATGCATACTCGATACAATGGAACGGCTTTCTATCCGCTACGATCTGTTGCCTCGTGAGTCGGAAATATTGCACCTTCATTTTTGGGACAAGGCATTTGAGCAAATGAAACAGCTTGGTGTGATCCATTACGAAAGTGAAGGCAATCACAAAGGCTGTTGGGTCATGCCGTTTGAAGAACAATCTGGGAATGACGAACACGAAACCGACAAGATACTTGTCCGTTCAAACGGAACGGTCACATACACAGGTAAAGATATTGCCTATCAGATGTGGAAGCTAGGAATTCTGGGTCTAGATTTCAATTACAGGTATTTTCACAAATACAAGAACAGCCAGGATGTGTGGATAACGACCGCCGTAACGCAGGCTGCCAATCTTCATGAAGACGTTCCACATTTCGGCGGCGGCGAGACGATCTACAACGTAATTGATTCACGACAATCCTATCCGCAGGACATAGTCCGAAAAGGTGTTGCAGCGATCTCACCAGAACGCGGTGAAAAGGCCAGCATTCATCTCTCTTATGAGATGGTAGCTCTTTCGCCCGCTGCGGCTGAGGAACTAGGATTCACGCTGTCCGAAGATGATCGCAAAAAACCTTTTATAGAGATGAGCGGACGCAAAGGCCTCGGCGTCAAGGCCGACGACCTCATCGACCGTCTCGAAACAAACGCACTCGCCGAAGTCGAATCGCGTCATCCTGATGCGAAAAATGAAGAAAAGCGTTTGATCGCAAGGCAGATAGCGGTCGGTGCATTGCGATATTTCTTGCTGAAATTCACACGAAATACGGTCATCGTTTTTGATTTTAAGGAAGCTCTTTCATTCGAGGGTGAAACCGGCTGTTTTTGCCAGTATTCGGCCGTACGAGCAAACTCTATTTTTCGAAAACTCGAGAAAAATGGAGTATCTGAGCGCAATTTGGCTGCCTGCGATCCATCGAAGATTATCTCGGTCCTTTCCAGTGAGACGGGTGATGACATTTGGTCGATGGCGGTCCTTGCGTCGCGGCTTGAAGAGACTGTCAGGCAAGCCGCTGTGGCAAATGAACCGGCAATTCTCGCAAAATACACGTTTACTTTGGCCAAGGCGTTCAACCTCTTCTACCATAATCACAAGATCATCGCTGAAACGGACGATGTGAAACGTGCTGTTCTAATCACGGTTGCCGACATGGCCCGGCGGGCATTAACGTCGGCTCTCGCCACCCTTGGCATCGAAGTGCCGGAAAGGATGTAAGTTGGCGCCTGTTGCAAATTCCGCGAGCAAAACTTAAAGTTTAAGTTTCGCAACACCATTTATGCTGATCGTAATGAAGCCGGATGCATCGCCTTCCGAGATTGAAAAAGTAGTTGAAACTATAGAAAATCTGGGTTTTTCGGCCCATAGGATGCCTGGTGAAAATCGCACTGCGATTGGCGTCACCGGAAACAAAGGCTCCATCGATCCTGCACATTTTGAAACACTTCCGGGCGTCGCCGACGCAGTTCGTGTGACGCAGTCATATAAATTAATTTCAAAAAATCAGCAGAAAGAGCGGACGGTTATACGGATTGGGAACGCATCAATTGGAGGTGGTGAACTCGCAATGATCGCCGGCCCGTGCGCTCTCGAAAACCACGAACAGGTATTTGCGACTGCGAAAATCGTTGCGGAAAGCGGAGCTAAGTTCTTCCGAGGTGGTGCGTTTAAACCCCGAACGTCACCGTATGCATTTCAGGGCATGGGCGAAGATGGTCTGAAAATTCTTGCTGAGGTTCGTGAGGAGTTTGGGCTAAATATTGTGACCGAAGCGATGGATGAAGCAGGTGTTGACGCCGTTGAAAAGTACGGCGACTGTATCCAGATCGGCGCCCGCAATATGCAGAACTTTTCCCTGCTCAAATATGTCGGCAAAACACGGAAACCGGTGCTTTTGAAACGTGGCCTTTCGGCAACGCTTGACGAACTGCTCCTCGCAGCGGAATACGTCATGGCAGAAGGCAATAGTGACGTGATCTTGTGCGAGCGCGGCATTCGCACCTTTTCGGGCCACGCACGCAACACGCTCGATCTTTCGATCGTTCCAGCCATTCACAGGATGTCTCACCTGCCTGTGATCGTCGATCCTTCACACGGAACCGGCCACAATTACATGGTCGGCCCAATGTCCCGGGCTGCTGTCGCTGTAGGTGCTGACGGGTTGATAATCGAGGTCCATCCCTGTCCCGAAGAGGCACTTTGCGATGGGGCACAGGCGTTAACGCTAAAACAGTATCTTGAACTCGTTACACAAGTTCGGACAATTCATGAAGCCGTCAACGTGACGGCCTCAGCATTTGCCGAAGGCCGTTGATCGCAGCGAACCTACCTAACATTTCACATAAAAAGATCCGTACATGTTTTCAAAACACGCACGGATCTTTATTTCTCTCGCCTAGAGCCTTTTGCCTATTTCGCCAGACGGAGTTTCATTAGCCCATAAAACTGAAGATAACAGCTCACCATTGATGCCAGTATCAGAAATGTCATCGGAGCGAATCTGATCGATTCCGGGAATGTAACGCCGACGCTTTGCTTAAAGAAAACACCGAACACTACTCCAAACAACGCCAGAGCGGTGCGTCCAATGAGCCAGTTGCCAAACTGCGGCTTCTCGTACCGCGATGGCAAAAAATACGGCAGCACGGCCAGCATCGCCATCGTAATGGCGATCAACAATGAGTCCATCGAAAATAATCGATTGGAACGCCCGTACTCCATTGACAGAAAAAACAACACAAAAGCTGTGTCGATACCCGCCAAGTTATAAAACCCTATTCCTTCAATTTTGTGAGTTATGTGTCTCATGTTCGTTGTATATTGTGTGCTTTAGTGTTTACGTCCGTTTTGTTATTACTTTTTGCTCATGCCCTTCTTGCTGAACTGTTTATAGGCAACTCGGAAAAGTTCAGAAAGGGCCTTTGCCATCTCAGGCGTCAGATCTTTATCGGCTCGCAGGTGAGCTTCGATAATATCGGTTGTCTTTTCGTGCGGGTAATAAACAACCGGCTCGACGTTCTTTGTCAGATGTTTTGTCATCAGACGGTCAACCGGAATATCAAGCCATTGCGTCAAACGAGCAATGTTGTCTGCATCGGGACGGCCTGTGCCGTTCTCAATACGCGAAAGTGTTGAAGCCGAAACCTGCGTCAGATCCCCGACATCACGTAAACTCAAATCCAATTCTTCACGGCGTCTTTTGATCGCCTGGCCTAATTCCGATGTACTTATCAAACTTTCATTTTTAGATCTCATGTTTTTTTCTCCTAAATTTTTGCAATTTTAATCGTAAGCCGCATCGCAGTATCACCGATGCTTTCTATTGCACAGATAAAACGTACCACATCATTTTTTTAAATGCAAGCGAGTTTTACGCTTGCAACAGAAAAATTATTCTGATACGATGTTTCACAGATGCAAGGTTTCATTGATGAAATTCTTATCTACTGACAAACAATAACTGAGTGGCCAAATCGGCCGCGAACAGAATCGTTACGATCAACCCGTAACGATTTAGACACACACAAGGAGACTAAAATGAACAGCAACGCTAGCAACGAAACGAAGACACAAGAAACGGCAACCCTATTTGAGTTAAACGAGATCGCGAGCAACGTCCTCGATTTTTCAACTACTTTACGCGAACTTCGCAAGACGGTCGATCCAAACTTGGTTCGACAACGTGCCGGACGAAGCGACCGCAACGGCAATATCCATATGGTCGAATATGTCGAGTGGCATACCGTCGCCGACATTCTCGACGAGCACGCTCCGAATTGGGGTCATACCGTAAAAGATATTAGAGCGATCGGAGACATAATCACGGTAACAGTAGCGATCACGATCGACGGTATAACACGCGAAGGTGTCGGGACAGGAAAAACGGCGAGCGAAACAGGCATTAAAAAAGCCGAGCATGATGCGTTGAAACGCGCTGCGGTCAAGTTTGGTATAGCCCGCGAATTATACAAACGTGAGGTCGACTCGATCGAGCAGGCTGAAAATGCAGTAGTTCCACCGGCTGCTGCATCACAGCAATTACCGTTTAATGATCCTATCGCAAAGAGTCTGGGCGACATGATCACCTCAAAACAACTGAGCATGATCCGAGCGATCTCACGCGAAGCAAATCTTGACGCCGAGACAGAATGCACGCAATTGATGAAGTGCAGCATTGCGGAGCTTTCAAAACGGGCAGCGTCGGAGTTGATCACACATCTACAGAATTTGCAGCAGAACAACACCGTCCCGATCAGACGTGTAGGTTGATGGCTGCAACACGATAGTTTTGGGCCGTTGCTGAATCCTGCCAAGCTTTACCTCCAAAGCGCAAATACACGGCGACGGTCCAAAACGTCATATTTTGCCCGCGAATAGCTCGAACTAATACAAACAGAAGAGATAAATGGCTAGATTCGTATGTATTCGCGGGCAATTTTTCATCAAAAACAAAACCACCTTTGCTTGCGTATTAAAAAGCAATCGGACAATATTTAGTTACACATTTTAATTAAAGGAGAAACTCACATGGCGGAACAAGCAAGTGAAATGGCCGAATGGGGCGGAATACCTCACGGCACATTCTGTTGGACCGAAATAGCCGGCAACGATGCCGAGAAATGTAAGGCGTTTTACACTAACGTCTTTGGATGGAAATTTCAGGACAGCAAAGCGGTTGACGGCTTTGCATATCACGAATACTCGACCGGCGGTGATTATCCGGCTGGCGGCTTGTATGAAATAATCCCGGAAATGTGCGCACCCGGTCAACCTGTACCGCCGCCGCATTTTATGACTTACGTTGGCGTTGACGACGTTGACGAAAACGCAAAACTGGCTGTCGAACTCGGGGCGACAATAATTAACGGCCCGCTGGATGTTCCCAATGTTGGCCGCATGTGTATTATTCAGGATCCAACAGGAGCAATATTTTCAACCTTTAAGATGGCAGAAGGAGGACACAATGGCTGAATTTAACATACCAAAGGCTGGAGAAATATGCTGGCGGGAATTGAGAACGAAGGATCTGCCGACGGCGATGGAGTTTTACACCAAGATGTTTGGCTGGGAATTGCCACAGTCCAAGCTGTCTCCAATGGAGTACAAAGAGATTGTCATGGGCGGCGTTTCTTCCGGCGGCATGATGGCGATGGACGAGAACTGGCCGGCCGAATTGCCGTCACACTGGGCAACTTACATAGCCGTCGATAATGCGGATGAAACAGTAACAAAGATCACGGAGAATGGCGGCAGCATTCGAGTTCCGCCATTCGATGCTCCAGGCGTCGGACGGATGGCAATGGTCGCCGACCCTTCGGGGGCGGACTTTGCGATAATACAGTTCGTGCAACCTTAGCAAGAAACCACTAAATTAAACGAAAAGGCACCAAAAAGAATTTTTCTTTTTGGTGCCTTTTCGTGTTTTTTCGTGGTTAACTTCTTTTGTTTGCCTTCGGTGTCGAAGATCTCGACCGTCGCCGCATATTCTTTCGCCTGCGGCAGAACTTCGCTGGCGTCTCCAACTATCACTATTGCCATTTCGCTCGGACGAACGTGTTTGACCGCGATGCGCTGAACATCATCAGCGGTCACAGCATCGACATTCTCGCGGTAAGTCTGTAGATAGTCATCCGGCAGACCGTAAAGGTTTTGATTTACTATTAAATTTGTCAGGCCTTCCTGAGTTTCAGCACGGATAGGAAAGACGCCCGTGAGAAAATTCTTAGCATCTGCTAATTCCGTTTCACCGACCTTTTCATTTCGGATGCGGTCGAGTTCATAAAAAAATTCTTTTAACGAATCGCCGGTGACAGATGTCCGCACCTCGGCGGTCGCTTCGAAATCGCCTGCCAGTTTCTTTGTTTCGAGACGCGTGTATGCCCCGTAGGTATAACCTTTTTCCTCACGCAAATTCATAAACACACGCGACGAAGCTCCTGCACCGAGAACCTGATTCATAACGATCAGCGGAAAATAGTCTGGATCGGTGCGCTTTACGCCTAGATTGGTCAACACGATATTCGACTGCGCGGAATCCGGCCGATCAACTATCGTAAGGCTGCGGGTACTGCGCGCAGGCGGCATTTCAAACGATGCTGAGGGCAAACTTCCCTGCTGCCAGTCGCCAAAAAGTTCGTTTAGCTCTGTAAGAAATTCGTCACGTTTGATGTCGCCGACGACGATGAACATCGCATTGTTGGGTATAAACGCCTTCGCATGAAACTCTGCGAGCTTTGATCGGTCAAGCTTCTCAATGTTTTCGGCATTCGGCGAAACCTTTGAATACGGATGCTCGCCGTAGATCAGTTTCGCGGCTTGTTCGCCGGCTAGAAAGCCCGGCTGAGAACGTTGAAATTTGAGATTCTCTACGGTATTTCGGCGATAAAGATCAAGTTCGTCTTCAGGAAATGTCGGCCGCAACACGACCTCCGCCATTAAACCAAGTATCTCAGTCCGGTAAAGCGAAAGGCTCGATGCAGAAATGATCGTAAAATCGTCTGAGGCACTCGCACCAATGCTTGCGCCTAGACGTTCGATCTTTTCAGCAAGCTGCAGGCTCGAGTAATTTTCCGTTCCCTCGGTCAACATCGACGCCATCGCGGACGTCATCCCGGTCGCATCTTGAGGATCGTTAACATCACCCGAATGAAACGCCAGCCGGTAGCTGACTAGCGGCAAACGTTCGTTCTCAAAAATAACCACGCGCAGCCCATTATCAAGCGTAGTCTGAAAAGGCTGCGGAATATCGAACTTTACCGGGGCTAATGGTTCGGGTACTGATTTTCGTAATTCTGGTGTCATAAATTTGGATTAACCACAGAGATCACAGAGGATTGAACAAAAATCTCTAATATCCAATCAAAACACTAAAAATCTCTTTTTCTCCGCGTCCTCCGTGTTCTCTGTGGTAAAGATTCTTACCCTTTTCCGGCGGGCACAACATCGAGTAACGCGCGATTGTCAGTATTCAAATACACACCGACCGCGTGGCGGATCTGTTCCGCAGTGACAGCGAGTAGTTCATCAAGATCGCTGTTTATCAATGTCGGATCTCCGTCATACAAAGCAAATTCTGCTATTGACTGAGCCCGCGACATCGAAGACTGCCGCATACGAACGGAATCATTTACAAGCTGATTCTCGATCTTTTCCATTTCTTCGGCGGTCGGGCCGTGGTCGGCGAGATCGTGGATCTCATGCATTATCGTTTCGCGGATCTTACTCAGGTCTTTGTCCGGCTTTGGTATTGCTCCGACAAAAATACTCGATGGCCCGCGTCGTTCATCGGTAAAACCAAAAAGCTGAATGACAGATTCTTCGCCCTTGACCAACTTTTGGTAAAGCCGCGAACTCTCGCCGTCGTAAAGGATCTTTCCGGCGAGATAAAGCGCATTGAATTCAGGTGAACGCCTCTTCGGGATTTTCCAGCCGATCAAAAATGCCGGAAACGGCGCCAGATTGTCTTCCCATTCCTTATAGGTCGAGGCGACCTCGGGCGGCTCACTCACATCAAGTTCAGGCGGCAAAGGCTGCGACTGTATATCGCCAAAATAGGTCTCGATCAGATCTTTTGCGGTTTGAATCTCAAACGCTCCGGACAGCGTAAGCACTGCATTATTCGGAGCGTAATAAATACGGAAAAATTCCTGAACATCCTCGACCGTCGCTTCATCCAGATGCTCCATCGATCCGATCGTCGAATGCGAATTGGCAAAATTCTTGTAGATCATCTCGTTGATGAGATCGAATATCTGCCCATAAGGCTGATTGTCGTACCTCAAACGCTTCTCTTCCTTCACCGCCTCGCGTTGGTTATCAAGATTTTCCTGCGTCACCGCCAGCGAACGCATTCGATCCGATTCAAGCCACAAAGCAAGCGGCAGCTGATTCGCCGGAAGCGTCTCAAAATAATTTGTCCGCTCGCTCGAAGTCGTCCCGTTCATCGTCCCGCCGGCCTTCATTATGTGCTGAAAATGCCCAGCCTTCGGCACATTCTCCGACCCCTGGAACATCATATGCTCAAACAAATGAGCAAAGCCTGTACGCCCTTCGCGCTCATTACGCGAACCAACGTTGTAATAGACAGCAACCGACACAACAGGTATCGCATTATCAGCATTTAAAACAACGCGCAATCCATTCGCGAGCGTGTATTCTTCAATTTCAAGCGGTGGCAATTTGAATGTTTCTGACATAATTTTCTGCTATTTTTATCAGAACATTTTGCCCACAAAAATGCAAAAAACAATATCTGTCAGAAAAGGACACTCAATATGCTCAATCGTCCGAAGTACGCTGACGGGCGTGAATAGCCACTCAACTTGAAAAATAACGGCGACTGTCTATCGCAGGAAGAGTTGATAGCGATTGTAAAAATCGTGATAGAATGTCTGTCATGAATATGCGTCCAAGCATGTAGATAATGCCGTGGATATGTTGCCTAGTGGTAATATGTGAGCATTGAGGTACATTATGCAGATCGTCGAAGAACAAATTGTAAATAAAATAAGAACTCTGTCCGACAAAGAGCGTGAAGATGTTTTGCGCTATGTTAACGGTGTGATCAGTAAACAGGATCGACCTAAGAAGTTGGGCGAAAAAATTCAGGAATTAGTGGCCGATGTTCCAGATGAAGTTTGGGAAAAGCTGCCTACAGACGGGGCCGAACAGCATGACCATTATATCTACGGAACGCCGAAAAGATGAATCTGGTATTTGCCGACACTGTATTTTTTGCGGGAATCATCAATCCGCAAGACCAATGGCACGAAGCGGCCGTACTCGCCGAAACTAATCTCCTCAACCCACATTACATAACTACCGAGTCAGTTCTCACAGAAGTCCTCACCTTTTTTTGCGAATACGGACCGCTATTACGCTTGAGGGCGGTTGAGATAGTAGAATTGATTCTCGCCGATCAAAATACCGAAGTCATTCCCATATCTCATGAGATTTTTCTTGAGGGGGTTGATCTTTACAAGAAACGCCCCGACAAAAGCTACAGTCTGACCGATTGTATCTCGATAAACATCTGCCGGAGCCGCGAAATCAAAGACGTTCTGAGCCACGACCGTCATTTCTCACAGGAAGGATTAAACATTCTGATGTAGAACCGAATCAAGAACTTCGTGACCTCTTCGCCGAGCTGGAAAAACAGATCGAGACGCTGAATAACAATCTGGAGGATCTCACCTAGTTCACTTTCTTATTGGCAAGATCAAGCAATGTTTTGATTCTCGGCTGTCCGTCCTTCTCCACGGAGCCCTCAAACCTGCCAATTTGAAGTTCAATGTCCTTGGCGTTGGCTAACTCACGAAGATCGTCGCGCTTAATGGTAAAGTTCACGCTTTGGAAGTAAAGTTGTTTGTTAATAAAAGTTTCAACGGAGCTATCGTTGACGGTGCCCTCGCCGAGGTCTAGTCTTCGCCCATCGCTGTGCGGAAAAGCCATGCTTTTCCATTGCGGCTATTAAGGATCTGCGGCTATGCCGCCGGAGCGGAGGGATCAAACTTTATGCTTTCTGTTTTATCAACTATCCTTACCATATGTGCGGACGAGCTTCACAGGCTGAGATGAAGGCCTATCGACAATTCATCTACGAATGGAATAATCCTGAACTTGCTGTGCCGCGGCGAAATCTTCGTCCGACAGAGCCTGCGTATATTGTTGCCCGGCGTGGTGACGGGCTTGTAAAGACGCTTGAGGCACGTTGGTGGTGTCAGTGGGACGGATCGAAGCAGTTTGAAGCAAAGTTCCCGACATTCAACGCCCGCGTCGAGACGATGCACGAGAAAAAGCTCTGGCCCGATCTTCTTCGCAAAGGCCAACGCTGCATCTTTCCGATAGACAGCTTTTACGAGTGGCCGATAAAAGGCAAAGGCCTGCCGCCGGTCGAAATATTTGTCGCCGGCCGCACGCCCTACGCCCTCGCCGGACTCTGGAGCCGCTACTTCGAAGGCGATCAAACGCGATACTCGTTCACCACATTCACCACCGAGCCGAACGAGTTCATGAAACCGATCCACGAAAAAGCGATGCCCGTCATCTTGGGCAGCATAGAAGAACAAAAACTCTGGCTCCTCGAAGGCGACGAAGCCCTGCTCCGTCCATTCAAAGGCGAGATGGAATTCGACCAACTCCCCGACACACTCGAACATCTTTATCCCGATGAGAATACGAAGTATTAGCCTCTTGCCTACCCAAACGGTTAGTGCTACATTTCCCTGCATATCTATTGAGGAGTTGAGGTGTCAAATAAATTCCACGAACTGACATTTACCCCAGCTGTTAAGGCGGCGCAGGAGCATTACGGTACCCGCAAAGCATACGCTAGATTTGAAGGTGGCGAGTCGGATTTTCATGGCCTGTCGGACGCCGAGATCGATTTCATTGATCAGCGTGACGGCTTTTATATGGCAACGGTGGGTGAGAACGGCCAGCCGTACATCCAGTTTCGCGGCGGTCCAAAAGGCTTTCTAAAAGTGCTCGACGAACAAACTCTCGGTTTCGCGGATTTTCGCGGCAACCTGCAATATATAAGCGTCGGAAATCTCGCCGGCAACGACAAAGCGGCACTTTTCCTGATGGATTACCCCGGACAGAGGCGTCTAAAGGTCCTCGTCAGGGTCGAGGTGAAAGACGCGGCAGATGTTCCCGAAATCATCGGACAGCTAACGATGCCCGGCTACAAGGCAAAGATAGAGCGTGCCATGATATTGCACGTCGAGGCTTTCGACTGGAATTGCCCACAGCACATCACGCCGCGATACACGATGGACGAGATACGCTCAATGACCGCACCGCTCCACGAACATATCGAAAAATTGGAAAGAGAGATCGAAAAACTCAAAACGAACAAACCCGACGGCTAAACAAAGGCGGCGAAGCCCTGCGCCGTCCATATGAAGGCAAAATGGAATTCGACCAACTCCCCGACACACTCGAACACCTTTATCCCGTGGAAAATATTAAGAAATAGAATGGCCATCGACCTAAATACCTTTGAGAAACTCGGAAAGAAGTACGGAGACGTTGGCAGTTGGGCGATCTGGAATCCTTCAAACGCAAAAGATACCGGAATAATTGCCGAGAATATGCTCACTCTGAAGCCTTCAATCGTAATGGGTGGCCTCAATATCTCGGCTTTTCGCTCCGAGACATGGTCAAACTTTAGAGGCGGCAAAAACGACCGAAAACTCATATACGCCTTCAATGATAGCCCGTATCGTGGCGCCTATATGACCGACCTAATAAAGGGTGAGATCGAACCCAAATCTTACAAGTTAATTCAGATGCTTCGTAGCGATCCAGTCAAGACTCGAAAGCATATAGAAGTATTTCGAGACGAAATGTCGGATATAGGTGCCGATTCCCAATCACTTTTTATTCTTTTCGGCGGGTATGTATCAAACCTTTTTGCGGAACACTTAGGACAAAATTTCGCCAACAGTGTGTCGGTTCCGCATTATGCTCGACATGGTACAGATTTAGATTGGTTAGAAGATACGTGGAAGATCCTTGAAGATTATTCGAGAGAATCAAATCCAGCCTTCAAAACAAAAATATCTAACCGGAACCATTCCATGCGCGATGTGGCGGATAGGCTACGACGATAAGACGGAATTTGACCAACTCTCCTCCTTTTTCGAACACTTTTATCCTGACGAGAATCGGAAGTATCAAATCTATGGAAGATCTGGATTATAAGCTGCTAGCAACTAACGGAAAGTGGACAAAAGAATTTCTCTACTTTGTGCAGGTTGCTCAGGGTGATATTTATTACGGATTAATTGGCAATCATGGTGCGGAAGGAAAGACTTCGAGGCACAAAAGCGGAATATCGCATATTAAATACAAGGACTCGATGACCAAACTTGGAAAAGGTCGACGCCTAACTGATTATGAAGGCTTACATCAATTATTTGCGATGAGTATTGGACGTCAAGTTTTTTCGAGTCCGCCGTTCGGAAAACCGGCAAAAGAAAAATGCATTAAGGGAAGCGTTACAATCGACGTTCGCCGATACAAACAGCGAGTTGGGATAATGGCCTTTCTTCTTGAACCTGCAAAAGCTATGCACCTTGACAAACTTCCAGATCAACTTAAGAATGTTCAATTCACTATCATGACGCAGACAAAGCCATGGTTTGTTCTTGCAATTTATGATGCGGGAACTGCAGTTTTAAAGGCGACAGAATCTACAATGTTGCCTTGGGAAAAGACGCTACTAAAGGTGGAGATTCCATCCTCTGAAAAGGGCGGAAAGCTGATTCTGATTGATGGGCCAAGTGTCGAGAATTAATTTCACGCGTTTTTTGCCTAAGATGTGTGAATACAAAAAACAAAGAAGGATTACCTCCCGAAAGGTTGCGGTTTAGCAAAGCGATTTCGAATATTAAATGGCAAAGCAAAGTGCAGGCATATTGATGTACCGCGTCGACAAGGAATCTCTCGAAGTACTGATCGTTCATCCGGGTGGGCCGTTCAATAGTTCGAAGGATGAAGGCGCGTGGTCGATACCGAAAGGCGAGTTCGAGGTCGGCGAGGAAACGCTAACGACGGCGATCCGCGAGTTTGAAGAGGAACTCGGCTCAAAACCGCCCGCAAGCGAATTTATTCGGCTAAAGCCGGTCACACAAAAGGCGGGAAAGGTAGTTCACGCGTTTGCAGTCGAAGGCGACCTCGACACCGAGAACGTTAAGTCCAATACCTTTGAGATGGAATGGCCTCCGAGATCCGGCAAGATGCAGGAGTTTCCCGAGGTCGACCGTGCCGAGTGGTTCGATATTCCGACCGCTCGCCGTAAGCTCAATCCGTCCCAGATCGCCCTCCTTGACGAACTTGTTGAAAAGGTCGGTAGTTGATCATGCCGCGATCGAGACCCGGAAAGTTAGGTCAAATCGAGAAAGCCAGCCTTCCCAAAGATGCAACATTGTGCTATGTTGAGGCGTACATCGTTGTAATAATAGCGATTTTGCTCTTTGAAAACGAAATGTGAAGAGAGATTAGCCACAGAGAGCACCGAGAACCCAGAGAAATAGATCATATTTTTCTCAGTCAGCTCTGTGTTCTCGGTGGCGATATTTCCTATGAAAAAACTCGTGGGACAGTGGGACACTCGGCACAAAAAAAATGCTTGTCCGGACGATGATTGCTTTTCGAGAAATCAAGAAAACCCGTAACCGCCTTATTTGCAGTGTTTAACATTTGCCTTAAGACAATGTCGTTTTTTTTGTAAAATTTACCGGACAAGGCAGTTTTTCGGCTGTAAACCATTGTGAAACAACCACTTACGCTGTCCGGTGGGGTCGCCGGACAAACTCCGGACAGCCGGACAAAAAGAACGGTGGGACAGTTGGACACCCAGGGCACTTACAAACAGATCCTGTTTTTTCTCAGTAGTCTCTGTGTGCTCTGTAGCAAATAGACGAAATTATTTGGAAATCAACCCTGTTTCGGTATATAACATAGTCAAACAAAACTGTGATCGGCGGTGATAAGGGTGCCGCCAATGCTGCCGATCTTTTTCTTTTTTGGTGCCGGTCGATGGCAGTTTGTGACTTGCATTTTCGGATAGCTGTTTCCTGACCTAACTTATGAACCGCCTTCGCCGAACCGCATTTGTCTTCTTTCTCGTCTCAACTGCTGTCGGCAGATCGTTCGCCCAACTAAGCGCTCCGTTAAATCCCGGTGTCGATCCATTCAGCATTAAAAGCGGCAGCACGTTTTCTGCGTCCGGCGGCTCAGGAACGACAAGGAATGCGTCTGTCGGAACCGTTTCAAGGCCATCCAAGATAGCTGCGGACATCCGCGAGGCTGCGGAGATAATCAACCGCAATTTCGCCGGCCAGACGATATCCAATCCCGCGATAACCAAGAATGCTGTCAGCGGCATGCTTAGGTCTTTGGACCCGCACTCAAATTTTTACGACACTGTAGAATGGAAAGATCTGCTCGACGAACAGCGCAGCGGCTACACAGGCATCGGAGCATCGATCTCCAATTTTGACCGTGCAAGCATTACGGATACGTACATACTTTCAACTTTTCCCGATTCGCCCGCAGCAAAGGTCCACCTTCGTTTTGGCGACCGTATCGTTGCCATAAACGGCGAGAAAATGACGGGAAAGATATCGGACGAGGTCCGTGACAAGATTCGGGGTGAAACCGGAACGATCCTTCGCCTCACAATTGAACGGGCAGTATCAAATCGCATTGAGACCGTTGAAATTCGCCGTAACCGCGTGCCACAACCATCAATTCCTGACGCATATATTCTGCGGCCAGGCATTGGCTATATAGATCTCTCAGAAGGTTTTAACTACACAACTGCCGATGAGTTTGACGCCGCGATACAGGAGCTTAAAGGCCTCGGAATGAAGTCGCTGGTCCTCGACCTTCGCGGCAACGGCGGTGGTATCGTCGATCAGGCCGTTAAGGTCGCTGAGAGATTTTTGCCTGCGGGAACTTTGATACTGACTCAGCGTGGTCGCTCACGGATCGATAATCGCGTTTGGAAATCTACAAACGTCTCTCCCGATACGATGCCGCTTGTCGTGCTGGTAAATGAAGATACGGCGTCGGCATCTGAGATAGTTGCCGGTGCGTTTCAGGACGACGATCGTGCGATGATCGTCGGTGAAAAGACTTTTGGCAAAGGGCTGGTTCAAAGCGTACTTAACCTGCCGGGCCGCACCGGACTAACGCTGACAACTGCTCGTTATTTGACCCCTTCTGGCCGATCGATCCAACGGGATTATACAAATCTGGATATTTACGATTATTTCAATCACAAAACTCCTGCTTCGTCGAGCGTCAAACCTTACTTCGAGGCCCGTACCATCACCGACAGAAAGGTAATCGGCGGTGACGGCATTCAGCCCGACGAAGCCGTTAAGTCTGATACGCTCAATGCGACGCGTGCCGCGCTGATCGATCCGCTTTTCTTTTTTGCGAGAGAAACTGTGAACGGAAGAGTAAGCGGAGCAGAAAGCTATCGTATCGCAGGGTTCTCATTCGGAAGTCGAATAGATGCTGGGGAATTTCTCGTGTCTGATGATTTACTTGCCGCGTTTAGTGAATTTGTAAAAAAGAACTCACCCGGCAAATTCTCTCAAGAAGCACTAATAAGAGAAGCCGCATTTATAAAGCTGCGGCTTCGTTACAATATCGCGATGTCCGCCTATGGCTCGATCTCGGCAAATCAGGTGTTGACAGAAGACGATCCGCAGGTCGCGAAGGCCGTTGAGACTTTGCCGCGTGCCGCTCAACTTGCACAACTAGCAGCAAAGGCCCGACAAAAATTGGCACGTTAGATCTACAAGTTTTATTTTTTGTAACGAAGTATTACGCCTTTCGCACCGACGGCCCAACCGAATTTCTTGTCCATAAAGAGCCCGTAGAGGTGTTCGCGAGTGTTGCTTTCCTGCCGGATCCAGGTTTTGCCTTTATCATTTGAACGAAGGACGTCGCCCTTGTAACCAACGACCCAACCGTTCTTGTCGTCTGCGAAATCCACACGCATAAAAGTCTCTTTAAAGTTTGTGTCGACTTTTTCCCAAGTCGCACCGCCGTTAGACGTGCGAAGGATCGTTCCGGTTTTTCCGACAACATAGCCGTCCTTGTCGTCCCGAAAATCAACATTGTAAAGAGGCAGCGAGGTTCCCGACGTCTGTTTTGCCCAGGTTGTTCCACTGTCCGTAGTGGCAAGGATAACGCCGCCGTCACCGACGATCCACCCGCGCGAATTTCCGCTAAAATCTAAATGAAACAACTCGGTTTTAGTCGGAACTTTAATTCGCTGCCATGAATCGCCACCGTCCTCTGTTCTCATCAGCAGCGAATCAACGACAATGTCATCACCGCCGCTGTGACGCAAAACTGAACCGATAGCATAGCCGCGTTTTTTATCAGAGAAGCGAATGCTCAAAAATTCGGGTGTTCCCGAACCAAATTCGCCGGTGCGATAAATACGTGTTTCCTGCCAAGTCTTGCCTGCATCGCGAGTGATGAACATCTTGCGGCCCGCGACGAGATAACCATTGTCATCGTTTCGGAAGTAGATCTCATTAATATCTTCGGTGGTGTTCAGGGGATATTTCGTCCACGTCTGACCGCCATCGGTCGTCGAAGCCAGATATCCGTTGTCCCCTGCGACCCAACCTTTGTCGGAAGAGGTGAAAAACACGGCAACAAGGTCTCCGCGGAGATTTGTAGTTTGCGTTATCCAACCCGTTTGAGCACTATAGCTAACAGCACAAATCGAGATAAAAAGGAAAGTTAATGCGATGATCCTCAATGTAATTCCTCCGACGAAAAGGTGATCTTTGACCATAGAATAATCGTTCTCAAGTCAAAAATCACCTTATCGGATGCATTTCCCCGCGTTAGAGTTTTCTAAAACTATGACTTCGTGATCCTATAAACTTTACCTTTCCAAACCACCACGACCTGCTCGCCGAGAGCAAAATACGGGGCGAGGCCACGTTCTTTTTGAAGCAGCTTGAAATAATCATCGCTGGCAAATTTAATGCTGACCTCTGTCAATTGAGCCGTATCCGAAAAGTCGGAATCGATCCAAACATTATCCTGACTGATAAAGTTTTTATTCGCTACGAACTGATTCTGCGACGTGTTTCGAATAATTATCTGTCCGTCTTTATCATCAGTATCACCAACAGCAACAATTTGTGTATTCTGCTGCATGGTGTTTTGCTGAGCGCTCAATCGAACAGCTCCGGCCCCACTCTTTTCTCTCATGGCCTTCGCCGCTGGTGCTCTTCTTGAAAAATCATCGACATCGGAGCTGCGTACGTTGGCCATCGAGCCGTCAGTCGCTAGATAAGATGTATACGGTGTCACCAAGCCGTAACGCGTTCCGAGTTCGACAACTTCATCTCGGGTCTCTTTTGTCTCGCCGTTGCTGCGTATCTGTTCGAGAAGCCATCCGACACGACGGCTTGCCCACAGACGCGGCAGGAAATCATTCTTGTCGGAACGCAATGGAAAATCGAGATCTGTATAGCTGAATGAGCGGGACTCTTTACCGGATTTGCCGGTCAGCCTTAGCGTGATGTCCTTAAGATCATTCGTATTTTTATACCGCCCGATGATAGTCATCTGCATGCCACGGAAAAGATCCGTTAGTTTTCTCGGATATGTGTATTCGGTCAAGACTGCTCCCCAGTCGAGATCAACATCCGAAAGCACCGGTGAACTTACACGCTGAAAGAAGTTAGACATTTTGAGTTCGAGGTCTTCTTTCGGCTGCACATAATCGGAAATGCCGTCGTTTTCCGAACCGAGACGGTCGAGCAAAGTCGTATTAACGTCGTAACCAAAGCCAAATGGAAAAACACGGACATCGACATTTTTAGCATTCTTAAAGTTTGCAATTATACGATCGACATTTGACTCACCGACGGTAGGCAAACCATCAGTCATAAATACCAGCATCTTGGGCCGGTCGCCTTTTTCAAATTGCTTCAACGAGGCAATGAGCGAATCGTTGATGTTTGTGCTGCCGGTCGGTTGAAGTTTGTTAATGAATTCCTCACCGCGCCGCTTTCCTTCTGCGTTGGCAGCTATTAGTCCCCTCTCCATCAAATGCTCTTCGCCGGCAAAGTTGATGATGTTAAACCTGTCGCCTTCGCGCAATGTCTTTACGCCGAACATCAATGCCTTGCGAGCTTTTTCGATCTTGCCTGCTTCGGCCATCGAACCCGAAGTATCCAACACAAAAACGATATCCTTGTTCACCAATTCCCTCTCAGAAACATCGTCCCTGGGCGAAAGCATCAACAGAAAATAACCGTCCTTGCCCGGTTCGCGATATGTGACGAGGGACATTCCAAAATCGTTGTTCGACAGTCCATAAAATAGTTGAAAGTCTGTGTCGTTGTTTTTTGTCTCGAATGAAACGCGGGCAGACGTCTCGCCCTTCATCTTAGTGTCGATCTGGTGCGTCGGGGAATAGATATTTCTCAACGCCTCTCGACCAACGATCTCGACCGTGCCTGAGATCGTGCCGAATTGCTGTCTCGGGCCCGGTTGCATACTAGAGTTGAATTCACGATGTGGGTGCGTTGGCCTCGCCCACAAATTGCGGCCTGTGCCGAGCGGATAGCGATATGCAACTGTGCCTGATTCGGCTTTTAGAACCTCAGTGTATGTAAGCTCAAGCTTCTTGTCTGAGTTTGGCGGTATAGGAAATATTGAGGCCTGAAAAAGGTCCTTGCCTGCGTATTCGAGCAATCCTGGATCCTTCTGCCGACGGACGATCTCGTCGTATATTCGCCGTGCCTCTTCCTTTGAGCGAACCTCGCCTACCAGCTTCTTACCATTTTCCCAGATCGCAAATTGCACGATCGAGGCGGTCTCAGGTATCGGGAAAAAGTACGTTCCTTCGAGCGTGAACTGTGTATCGTTGCGAAAGACCTGTTCGACATGGGTCGTTGCAACCTGGCCGTCGATCTTTGTATTGATCTGGATGGATTTGACCGGCAGTGCGTTTGGCAGAGGCTGCGGCATCGGCCTTGGATTACATGGCCTGGCAACGCAAACTATCGGAACGATCACGCCCTGCGCGGACGCGGAAATCGAAAAAGTGAATGCGGAAAATACAACGCCAAAAAATACGGCAACGGCTTTGAAGTGCATGAGTTTCTCCCTTAAAAGTTATTTGCGTTTTTATTACTAACGCTTGTTTGACGTTTAAAGGAACGCGGCAGGTTGCTTTGGCTTGCAGATTTTCTGTAGAAGCCTTAATTTTCTGGCCGCTCTTCGCTTTTCTCAGCATCACTATCTTGCTGTAGTGAATCGTCGATGTCCTTCTCAGCTTTCGCGCGGAGTTTCTCGACCATTTGTTCGGCTCGCAAAAGGCTGCCTTCCAGATTTGTCCGAGTCGTCTGAACTTGAGCGAGTAATGACTGGATATTTGCCCTTTCGGCGGTCAGGCTCTTTCGGCGGTTTTCGCGAATCTCTTCCGGTTTCATCGAGCCGCCTACCTGCAAGGCTCGCTCGATGATCTCCGGCCTGATGTCGTACTCGATCTGATCGAGACGCGCTCTGAGGGTGTTCTCTTTTTCGATCATTTCAAAAAGCTGCTTTCGTAATGAATCCGCTCGCTGTTCGGCGCGGGTAAGAATATCGAGGTTCATTAGGACGCGCTTTTGGTTATCGTCGTAATCGTTCTTTTTTCCCGACTCCAGCTTTTTCAGCCGTTCGTTGAGGTCTCTAATTCGCTCGGCATTTGTCGCGGCGGGCTTAGCGGAAGTTTTGGGCAGAGTTGTCGGCTCAACGTAATCGCCGGACTGGCTGATTATCTCGGCGCCTGTTACGACGGGCGGCGTGGCAAGCGGCCTGGCTTTACTGCGGCCATTTTGCGCCATCAATGAAGTAGCGGCGGTGCCAACTATCAAACTTAAAACAACAACCTTACAACTGATGTATCTCATATCTCACTTTTCCTTCTTCTTATCCGGGATAAAGTCGCCGCGGACAAGTTCGACTGCATTTTTTGCCAACCCGACGAACGGTATCGCGTCGATGCCGGAATTCAACAGGCCTTTTACGACGCCTTTTCTTTTAATGTCGCTTCCGACCAGAGCTATTGCGACGGCCGTGCCGCCAAACGGGATGGTCTTTGCCACGCGTTTTGCGACTTGCCAGCCGCCGGCGTGAATGATCTTACGTTTGATCTCGGATTTTTTGTCGGTCATCTTGCTTTTATTATACTTGCTTTAATTCGATGACAACAGCATACTTTTCTTTGCACGAAATCCTCCCGCCAAAGTTTCATTATCGATCAACGGATGTCGCTTGAGATCGCAAAATTATCAAGAAGCCACGGGGACAATTGGGTCCTGCGGGATATCGACCTGACTTTTGGTGAAGGCCGCGTGTTTGGCATCTGCGGCGGAACGGCGTCGGGCAAATCGACGCTGCTGCGTGTGCTGGCCGGCCAACTCAGGCCGGATGGCGGCTCGGTAAAGCTCGACGGCGACGACATTACGAGCACGTCCGCAAAGATGCGCGACGTTTCGCTCTATACCGCCGAAGGGCCGAAAGGGATTCTTGAAGCTCTCGGCATTGTCCCGCACAAAGAATCGACCGGCGAGCGGCAGATCAAGGCATTTGACGAAGCGATCGCGAACGCGGGCAAAGTTCTTCTCCTCGACGAGCCTTTCAATCAGGTCGATGAATATCGCCGCCAAGAGTGTATTGAAAAGATCCGACGCGCGGCGCGTGCGCGTAACCGGATAATCATATTTGCGTCGAGCGATTTCGCGTTGATCGCGGCGGTTGCGGACGATGCGGCGATACTTGCGGACGGCAGCATTACGCAGACCGGCACGCCGCAGGAGCTTTACGAATTTCCCGAATTGATAAACACCGCCCGCATCACCGGCGACAACAATCTCTTTGAAGTCCGGCGGCTCACGTCAACGAATGCCGAGCTGCCCGAGTTCCTCACCATCGACGGCGGGCACAAAGTCTTCGCGCACATCAACGAAAAGAGCCGCCTTCCGGCGATCAACCGCAACGTGATGCTCTCGATCCGTCCCGAGCAGATATCGATGTCGATCGGCAAATCGTTTCCCGAAGACAATCTCGTGCGCGGCGTCGTCACGGCGATAAAGTTTCGCGGCGCGACAACGCTGGTCGAATTCGACGCAGCCGGCCTCAAGCTAAAAGCACGCGTCTTCCGCACCGTCGGCCTCAACATCGGCGACGAATGCATGCTCGGCCTGCCGCCGCACCGCATCATCATCCTCAAAGACTAAAAATGGCTGCGTGATCGAAATCACGCAGCCCCGTTCCTGGCGTCTCGGTTCTCGGTGGTTCCGACACCCACGAGAACGCGACTATTGTTTCCGTCAGGAACGCCAAGATGGTAGCACCGCCCAAAACGGAAATCAAATATGTGTTCCTACGGGTTGACCGTGACAACGACTTGCTGAGACGGTTGGCCGTAGTTGGCGTTGCTCTTTTCAGTTACACCATAACGCGAAGCTGAATTGGATTATCGTCGGCGGGTGGGCCGGGATTGTAGGTACTGGACAGTCGCCAGTAAGCGTTGGCGACCTTTCAACAAACGCTGGACACTCGCCAACAGACGCTGGGCAAGCGCCAGCAAACGCTGGGAACTCGCCAACAAACGCTGGGGGCTCGCCAACATCCGCTGGAGACTAGCCAACATCCGCTGGCAAGCCGCCAAAGGACGCTGGGCGATTGTTAAACTTTACTAATAGCCAGTATTTATAAGGCTTTGGTGAGAATTTGGTGTTTTCAAGGCGGCTTCAGCCGTCTTCCCGCTTCCTACGCCCGTCGCCGAGCGGTGAAGCTATGCTTCACCGTGAGCCACAATATCCCATTGCGGCTACGCCGCCGTTCAGTTTAGCGGGCAACGGCTAACGATCATTATCGAGCTTAGAATTATCGTCAGCCGGCCGATGGCAGCTATTGCGTACATTTTTCTAAGCCTCGGTCATATCGAAATCCATAGAATCCATATCGACGTCCGATTCTTCGGGCTTGCCGAGGAGTTTGAGCCATAGAAAGCCGACGGTCCCGGCTGTGAGCGAGGCGGCGAGGATCGCCATCTTTGAGGCGTTGATGACGGCGGCGTTGCCGGTGAAGGCGAGATTGGTGATAAAGATCGACATAGTGAAGCCGATGCCTCCGAGCAGGCCGGCGCCGAAGATGTGTTTCCAGTTGAGGTCAAGCGGCAGCCGGCAAATGCCCGCCGCGACCGCGATAAAACTCAAAAGCGTGATGCCAATGGGTTTGCCTGCAATCAAGCCGAACATAATGCCCGAACTATTCGATGCGGCAAGCGACTGATACCAGTCGGCGCCGATGATTATCCCTGTATTTGCCAGCGCAAAGATCGGCAGAATGATAAACGCGACCGGCATGTGCAGGAAATGTTCAAGTTTGTGCGACGGCGATGCTTCGTCGTCCTCCTTCGCCGAGAACGGAATGGTAAACGCCAGCAAAACTCCCGCGATCGTCGCATGAACGCCCGACTTTAACATCAGGAACCACATCAAAACGCCCCCGATAAGATAAGGCGTCAACCGCATTACATGAAAATAACGTCGCATGGCCAGAAGGATCACAAAAACTGCCAGCGAACCGCACAGATAAAGCATCGACAGTTTTGCGGTGTAGAAGATCGCGATCACAATTATCGCGAAAAGATCGTCGATGACGGCAAGCGCGGTCAAGAAAACCTTGAGCGACGCCGGAACGCGGCTGCCCAGAATCGCCAAAACGCCCAGCGCGAACGCAATGTCCGTCGCCATCGGTATGCCAATGCCCGCCTGCGTTTCCGTTCCGCGGTTTAATCCAAAATGTATCAGCGCAGGCACAGCGACGCCGCCCAAAGCTGCAACGATCGGCAGCAGCGCGTTCTTAAAATTGGAGAGTTCGCCGTTGTAAAGCTCGCGCTCGAGTTCGAGGCCGATCAGCAAAAAGAAGATGGCCATCAGCCCGTCGTTTATCCAATGCTCCACGCTCAATCCGCCAACGTACGACTGCCAGAAGCCCAGATAATTCGTTCCGATCACCGAATTTATAAGTAAAAGCGAAACGACCGTGCAAACGATCAGCAAGATCCCGCTCGATTTTTCCGAGTGAAAGAAGGCTTGAAACGACCTCGACAGCTTTCTCTGGACAACGCTCATATGTAACTGTATCGCTCACGAAAATTTAGCACTATCAAATGCTCTTCGCAAGAAAAAGGCCTCGCCGCACTGACGAACTTTTCTGTCATTATTTTTTCAGATACTCTGTTTGCGAATTACTCCGCATTAAGACACTGCCCGTTATGGCGCAAACAAAAGCGATCATATAGATCACTGTGCGAACTATATGGGCGCTTTCCCACGGCAACCACAATGCCTTTACATTCGCCGGCGGCGATGCGGCGTTCCACGTCATTAACAGGTCGTTTAAAGGGAAATTTACCGCGACTGTCAGTATGAACGCTCCTATCGAACATACCGTTGCAATTGCCGCCAAGAAAAAGGCCGCAGATCTCACCTGACTCCTTAATGAGATCAGCCAGACGATTCCCGCAAGTATTGCCGCAATAACAAGCGGCGGCATCATTCGGAGGTAAACGACATGTATCCCCTGCTGTAGCTGAACAAAAGCCGACGGCTCGATCGATAGCCGCGCAGGTTCTGTCGTAGCGATCGCGATGAAAATTCCAGAGATTAAACCCGTGACAAGAACCTGAACACTGGCTGCTGCTGTAGAAAGACGCATTGGCTATTTCTCCTGTTGTTTTTAGAATACGACGGGAACTGTAGCACCAACGCGTGTGGCTTGGCAAGAAAAGGCCTCGTCGTGAAGACGAAGCCTTTGATCTAAAGGAACTAGCGATTAACTATTGCTGTGGAGTCACACTGAGAATGATCTGTACGCGGCGATTCTTTGCACGGTTTGCGGCCGAGGTATTTGGGAACATAGGCATGCTCGCGCCCAGGCCTTTGTAGTCCATGCGCGTTTCAGCGACGCCCATTGCGGCTAGTTTGTCGGCGACCGTTCGTGCACGATTCTCAGTCAATGTCTGAATGACATCGTTATTGCCGGTAGGATCAGTATGCGATTCGACCATAACGGTATAAGCGTTGTTATTAGCAATGATCTCACCAAGCGACGCGAGCTTGCCGTCGGCCTGATTGGTAAGCGCTCCCGAACGCGTAGTTGTCCAAAGATTTTCCGGCAGCGTTAAAACGATCCCGCGTGTGGTCTTTGAAACCGTTCCAAACACTTTCAGCGAGTGAATAAGATCGCCCTCGCGTGCCCGAATTTGAGCGGCATGAACTTCACGTTCACTCTTCTGTTGAATCGACGTTTTCTCCGCTTCCATAGCGGCGAGCTTTGATTTGGCATTTTCAGCCTCAACACGCAGCGTCGCATTGTCTTCGCGAAGCCGCCCGTTTTCGTCACGCAGATCTTTTACTTGATTTGCATAATTTTGGACATCGCGTTCGGCAAGCTCGCGGTTGCGCGTCTCACGAGCCAATTCGCTCTTAAGGTCGGCTATTTCGTTTTGTGCATCTGTGTATTTGTTTTCCGCAAGCCGTATCTCCGCGTCAGAGCGCGTCTTTTCGTTACGTTTTTCACGCGCTTCCCTGCGCACGGCGGCAGTCGTCTCAGCCTTTACCGCCGCGCTGATCGATTTGCGTGCAGCGATGTCAACCGTATCCGAATCGCGTCCTGCCATCCATGCATTGTTCGCATTCTGCAAGAGCGTTTCCGCTTCGGTAAGCTCGGGAGCAGCGTCGCGTTCCGCACCTGCAAACCGCGCGAGAGCTATCGCCTGCTTCGCCTGCAGAATGGCCGACGGCGTTTTGGCATAATCCGTTTCCGCTATCTCGGGCGTTCGCGGATCGCGGAAGTAGTCGCTCGTGTTTCCAAAATAGGTTATCGATGGTGTAGTCGCTATGCGTTTGCCTTCGGTCGAAACCGGATAAAGATTTTCGAGCATTATCTGCTGGCTCGGACGCGTCACAAGAAAATGCGGCTCCGCCGTGATGATCAATGCAAATGTCTGCAAAGGCGTCGTCACCGTGATCTTGGAATCTATAAAGAACAAACCGCTCCGCTTGATCTCGCCAAGATTATCGACTTGTCCCTCAGGCGAGATCGCCCAAACGACATACGTCGCGTAGCCTGCTCCCAATTCAAAGGGACGTGGCATTTTATCGACCGTGAGTTCAACCCGCGTGCCGCTGCGAGTCGTTCGCTTGACCGCAGCCGAGCCCTTCATTCGCGGAAACCGCGTCGTGCCGCGAAAAGGAACATTCACCGTATCGTCAAGCGGATATGTGATTGCCGTTGTTTTACGGGCGACATCGACCTGTGCCATCGCCGCCAAATGGGCCGCAACAATAAACGCAACTAAAGCCATCAACCTGAATGAAAGCATATTCTTCATAGATTATTTCTCCGTTAGGACAACGCTTTTAGAAAGATGCCATAATCTATTTGTTGGTTGCAACACAAGGACCTTGGACATACAAACTTAGTTCGGAGTATATTCTAAACTTTTGCACAAGCAATGAGCGATCTAAAGCGTCTTCTAAAATACGTCCAGCACCACTGGCTGCTCTTTGTCTTTGCTCTCATTGCGATGCTGCTGGGCGCGTTGTTCGAAACTGCCACCGGAGCGTTGCTCGTGCCGATATTCAACCAATTTCTGCCTAACAGCGGAATGAAATCTAAAACGCTCTTCGATCTCAGCAGTTTGGTGCCGACAAACGATTGGTTCAGAGCGTGGATCGCGATCTCGCTTCTGCTCATCACCTTCACCGTCCTAAAAGGCATCGCGGAGTATTTTTCGTCGTACCTAATGGCGAAGATCGGACAGTCAACGGTCCTAGAACTAAGAAACGAACTGTACGAGCATTTACTAAAACAATCGGCGACTTTTTTTGAAAAACACAGGACAAACTTCTTAGTTTCGCGTCTAGTCATAAGCTGTGCGGCCATCGAACTCGCGGTCTCGTCCAATTTACGCGACGTTCTGCGCGAATCCTTCATGCTGGTTTTCTTTATCGGCGCGGCAGCATATTACAACTGGCGTCTGACGCTCGGATCGTTGATCATAGCTCCTGTCATAGGCTTAATGACTGCGGTATTCAGCAAACGCCTTCGCAAACTCGCCGACGAATCGCTAAGAGGCAACAAAGACCTAAACGACACCGCTCAGGAAACGCTGGCGAATCAAACTATTGTAAAAGCCTACAGTGCCGAAGGCCGTGAGAAGGAAAGATTTTCAACCGTCGCAAAGGTCATCGCCCGAGCAAATCTACGCAGCGCTCAGATCGCCGCGACTTCGCCGCCCGCCATCGAGATCATCGGCGTCATAGCCATCATAGTTTTGATCTTCGTCGGACTACGTGAAATAAATCTCTCGCGAATGGATCCGGCTCAGTTTTTCACGTTCCTTTTCTTCTTGTTCCGCAGCTACGACCCGATGCGGAAAATATCGCGGCAGCACAACGAGATCACCAAGGCATTTTCAGCCGCCAGAGACGTTTGGAGCATCCTCGACGTTGATGAAACGTTGCCGGAAAAACCTGATGCTGATGAATTGCAGCCATTAAAAAATAGTATTCGGATCGAAAATGTTTCTTTCAGCTACCGCAACAGCAAAAGAAAGATCCTGCAGAACATCGACCTCGAAGTACCAAAAGGCTCTGTCGTCGCCCTTGTCGGCGAAAGCGGCGGCGGAAAATCGAGCTTGATAAAGCTTGTTCAGCGTTTATACGATCCAACCGAGGGAAGAATAACTTGGGATGGTACAGACCTTCGCGATGCAAAGGTTCTGAGTTTGAAAAAACAACTTGCCCTCGTCACGCAGGAAACTGTTCTATTCAACGACACCATCTATCAAAACATTGCTTATGGACGACCCGACGCTGATCTGTCAGAAGTAAAAGCTGCGGCCGAGATCGCCTACGCGGATGAATTCATCAACCAACTGCCGCAGAAATACGACACGGTGGTCGGCGAACGCGGAACTCTGCTATCCGGCGGCCAACGTCAACGTATAGCTATCGCACGGGCAGTTTTGGTAAATGCACCTGTCCTTATTCTTGATGAGGCCACATCCGCACTCGACACAGAAAGCGAAACGCTCGTCCAAAAAGCTCTGGCGAATCTAATGCAAAATCGCACTTCCATCGTCATCGCACACCGGCTCTCAACCATTCGCAAAGCTGATAATATCGTGGTGATGAAAAACGGCAAGATCGTCGAAATGGGAACGCACGACGAACTCCTTGATCACGGCGGAACATATAAGCTGCTTTATGAACTACAATTTGCTGATAAGGAAACGAACTACAAAATTTAAATTATGAGATCAATGACAGGCTTCGGCCGCGGCACTGTTGCCGAAAACAATTATGCAGTAGCCGTCGAATTGAAAACGGTAAATAACCGATTTCTCGACGTAAATCTGCGTGTTCCAAGCGAACTACAGGATCTCGAATCAATGATAAAACGTACGATCGGCGGACGCCTTTCGCGTGGACGTGTGGATGTGAATATTCAATACGATCGGACAACGGAAGTTAATTACGAGCTAAACCGTCCGCTCATAAGCGGATTTCTGGCAGCAATGAAAGATATGAAAAATGAGTTCGGCCTGTCAGGCGAACCCGATCTCAATGTCATTGCCCGCCTGCCAAATGTTGTGACGCCAAAGAAAGAAGATCTAGGGCCCGAGTTTGCCGCTGGGCTTGAAAAGGCTTTGACAGCCGCTCTCGATGATCTGCAAAAAATGCGTGAGAACGAAGGCCGCATGCTGAAAGACGAACTCGCCGGACGCCTCGTCGAGATCGAAACCCGAATGCCTGCCATCGAAACTGAATCGGCAAACGTCGCTGTCGAATATCGCGAACGGCTGACAAAACGCATCGGCGACATGCTAGCTAAAACTGATTCGCAGATCGAGGTCGATCAGGCACGCATGGCACAAGAAGTAACGTATCTCGCCGATCGGGCAGACATCTCCGAAGAGATCGCACGGATCACAACGCACATCGAACATTTTCGCACCATAATGAACGAAGACAACGATGTCGGCAAACGGCTGGATTTTCTGACACAGGAACTAAACCGCGAAGCCAACACCATCACGTCCAAAACCGGCAATATGACCGTTAAAGAAAATGCACTCGCGATCAAAAGCGAAATTGAGAAAATCCGCGAACAAGTGCAGAATGTTGAGTAACTTATGACCGGAAGATTGATAATCATCAGTTCTCCCTCAGGCGGCGGCAAGGGTACGCTTATAAAAGAAGTGCGCGCAATGATGCCCGATCTGGGCTTTTCTGTGTCCCATACCACGCGTCCGCAGCGATTCGGCGAAGAAAACGGCCGTGAATATTTCTTTATTACAAAAGAAGAATTTGAACGACGGATTAGTGATGGTGATTTTCTCGAATACGCCGAAGTTCACGGAAACCTTTACGGTACGTCGATCTCGGAAAGCGAAAAAGCCGCCAGCACGGGTAGGGATCTGATCGTCGAGATCGACGTTCAGGGTGCCGTCCAGATAATGGATAAGCTTAGCGATTCGCTCATTAGTATCTTTATTTTACCGCCGTCATTTGAGGTTTTGAGAGCGCGTTTGACCTCCCGAGGCACCGAAGGCTCAGCCGAACTCAAAACGAGATTGAGAAACGCATTTAACGAAGTTTTGCAGTACTCAAAGTTCAAATACGTCATCATCAACCAAGACGTTTCAATCGCTTCGCGACAGATCGTATCCATTATTACTGCCGAACGGCAAATGCTTGATAGACAAAACGATGCAATTCAGGGTATTCTTGATAGTTTCGATGCTTCTAAGCATCGATTCGAAGGAGAATGACCAAATTATGGCAGCAAAGAAAGAGCCGGTAATCGAAGAAATAGAAGAAGTTGAAGAAGAAATAATCAATCCGCCTGAGATCGATTCGAAATATCGAATGATAATTCTTGCCGCCCAACGAAGCAAGCAGCTCCAGCGCGGAGCCATCGCCCGCGTCGATATGGACATACGCAAAACCAAACCAACGCGCATTGCGATGAAGGAATTCAAAGAGCGAAAAGTGAATTTCGAGATCTTGGAAAATTAATTTTAGTTACAGCTTGAGCCGAAAAAAAGCCGTCCAATGGACGGCTTTTTTTCTTTTACATTCCCTTATAATTCGGCCCGCCACCACCTTCGGGCGTGACCCAGTTTATTATCTGATAAGGGTCAGCGACATCGCATGTTTTACAATGCACACAATTGCTAAAATTTGTTTTTAACTCTTTGCGTCCTGTTTCCGCACTCTCTTCCATTTCGTAAACCGCAGCCGGGCAAAATCGCTGGCACGGATTGCCGTATTCCTCGGCACATCTCGTTGCACAAATTTCGGTGTCAAGAACGTGCAGATGTGACGGCTGATCTTCGTTGTGGGCTACGGCACCGTAGAATACGTCAGTGACCTTGTCGAAGGTAAGTTCTTTATCGAAAGGCACACCGTTGTAGCGATCGAGTTTCAGATGATCGTTTGGTCCTAGGCCACCGATCGATGACCGTTTCTCCATTCGCTCGTGGCCAGCGACGTGGTGTTCTTTTGGCATAAAGCCCCACGCTAGGCCGTTTGTGAGGAATTGCAAGCCCGTATTTATCAAGCCTGACCAGCGGCCTTTTTGGAAGGCTCCGTGGAAATTGCGTACGGGATGAAGTTCGTCGTAGATCCAGCTTAGATTTACCTTTTCGTCATAATGCTTGAGTGTTTTTGATGAAAAATCTTCGTGCTCGAATGCTCCGACGATCGTTTCGGCGGCGAGCATGCCGCTTTTCATGGCGGTGTGGATTCCTTTGATGCGTTGCCCGTTGAGGAATGACGCGCTGTCGCCTACGAGCAGAACTCCGTCAGCGTAAAGTTTCGGCATGGTGTAATAGCCGCCGGCGTTGATGGTTTTGGCTCCGTATTTGATCATTTTGCCGCCTTTGAGAATTTCGGCGACCTTTGGGTGCGTCTTGAATTTCTGAAACTCTGCATGCGGATCGATCATCGGATCTTCGTAATCGAGGCCTGTAACATAACCGATGCTGACCATGTTATTCTTTAGACCGTAGATCCAGCCGCCGCCGTAAGTCCTTGTATCAGAGGGAAATCCAAGCGTATGTACAACCATTCCCTCAGGAAAATTGCCAGCCGGAACCTCCCAAAGCTCTTTAACACCAAGCGAGAAAACCTGCGGCTCTTTACCGTGATCTAATCCGAGTCTCGCGGTCAATTGCTTCGCCAAAGAACCGCGTGAGCCTTCGCCGAGAACAGTGACCTTTGCGAGGAGATCGACCCCCGCTTCGAAGTTTGGCTTCTTTTTGCCTTCTTTATCGATGCCTTTGTCGCCGGTGCGAACACCGATTACAGCGTCATTCTCGTCGTACAAGATCTCGGCAGCTGGAAACTCGGGGAAAATATTGATTCCCGCTTCCTCGCATTTTTCGCCCAGCCATTCGCATATCTTGCTCAGCGAAACAATGTATTTGCCTTTATTTTTTAGAGGCGGCGGCGTGATCGGAGCGACAAAGCGCCGTTTGTCTGTTAAATACCACGCAGCATCGTCAGTGACGACCGTATCGACCGGACAGCCTTGTGCAAGGAAATCGGGCATCAGTTCGCGGATCGCGATCGGGTCCATAACGGCTCCCGACAAAATGTGCGCTCCGACAAACGAGCCTTTTTCGACGATAGCTATCTCAAGATCGCCGATCTTTCGCCCGTGCTTGAAACCTTTTTCGACAAGCTCGTCGTGCCTTTTTATCTCGCTTTTCAGATGCAGCGCTGCCGCAAGATTTGCCGGGCCTGCCCCGACAAAGACCACATCCATCGGTACTTGTTCGCGTTCGATCATATTATTTTTGCAGAAGCCCGCACGCTTGTTAAGGGCTTATCACTCAACGTTTTAGATAGATCCAAGCCTGCTTTCCTGAGCGTAAAGTCACCTTGATCCGTTCGTAATTTCCGGGCTCGTATCGGTCAACCCTTTCGAGTTCCTCGGCTGAGATCTCAAAGATCATTCCGTAGATCTTATCACCGCTCGAAGCCACTGCCGTCAACTGCCGACTTCCCTCCCTTGTCAGAAAAACTGCGTCGTCAATAGCGATTTCCGCCGTTTTATATCCCTCGAGCGTGTCGCTCCAACCATTCAGTAGCCGGCCAAATAACTCTAACTGAGTTTCGCTCTTTTGAAGCGTTCCATAGGAAAAAAGATATTCCATTTACAAATGAATGGCGATTCAGTAAAGGACAAAGTATATCAAACCCGCATAAAAATACGGAATCGGCAGTGCGAAATTTGAATGTTGGACGGGTTGAAATGATCAAAATAAAGCCGAAGATGCCGGATGTAATCGACGACAACGTGGATAGAAGACGAGAAACATCTCCGAGTGTCGATGGCTCCGTGATGTCAGGCTAAATATTTGATCTGCAATGGTTTGATCAAAAAAGCCATCGGGAGACCTCAAAAAGCCATCAGAGTACCCCCAAAAAGCCATCGGAGACACCCAAAAAGCCATCGGGAAATTTGCGAATAACGCGAAAATGCACAGTTTACGCTGCCGGTCACAAGGCATGCACTTTTTACACTTAGTAACTTTCTCAGTGTGCTCTGTGACTCTGTGGTGAGAATTATTTGGGAATTGTTTTAATTTTTGGATTTTGATTCTGTCGGCCTATCTTACTTTGCGGTCTTGGCGACTTGGCGGGAAAACATGTCCCGCAAAGACGCAAAGGCGGCAAAGGAAGAAACATATCATGATACGAGAGTATTATTTTTTGTTTCACGCTTGACACTCTCATTTACCCATGCTAGATTTGAATCATGGCAAGAAAATGGGAAAAATTCACTGAGCCCGGAACACCAAAGATCGCGAAGCTTCATGTTTCGATGCAGCCATCCGGAACCGTAATGTTGAGCCGCCGGGCTTATGAGGCAATTGAAAGCCCGACGCATATTGAAATGCTTTGGGAAGATGAGACATGTACCATCGGCCTGCGAAGCGTGCCGGAGCGAACGCTCCACGCCTTCCGCGTCTATCGAATGGACCACCGCGGCACCGCACGCTTTCATGCACAGCGGTTCATCGACAAACACGACATCCGCGTCGAACAAACCGTCCGCTTCCCCACCGCCGCAATAGAAGACGGTGTGCTTGTACTCGAACTAGCCTACCGCGTCCCCTCACCACGCCGCGCCAGGAAAAAGAAATGAGCTATCATTTAGGGAATTGCCACTAGCTCTAGCTAGTGGATCGAAGAAGAAATATTATCGCGGCTTTAGCCGAACATTGGGCTAAAGCCCGGGATTTTTTTGACATCTCTGTCCACTAGCTAAAGCTAGTGGCAATTCTTAGAATTGTCGGAAATTTCCACCGCCGACCCAATGATAATTCCGATTTTCTGCAATTTGGCGGTATATAAAAATACTTTTCTTGCGGTATAATTTGCCGATAGTTGGCGGCGGAGCAGTTCGTGAAGGCAAAGACATCCACGGATTTAACGCCGCTATTGAGAAGTACGAAGATCTCGTCGCGGCCTGTGTCATCGACCCCGCAAAGGTCACCCGCACTGCTCTCCAAAACGCAGCCTCGCGTCCCGTTGAGTTATGCAAGACCATCTGTTTCGTAAAATATAAATCTATGTCTTTAAACATTGATACACCTGACTGGTTGCGCCGCTGGGGTTCTTTGCTCCTCGGATACGGTGTCATCGGTGGCGTGATATTTGGTGCCAATCAGTTGTTCGGTCAATTCGGCTGGCACACGAATGTTATTGGACTGGCTGTACTAACAATTGCGTGGACTTTTGGTTGGACTCTGCTCGAGGTGCGTCCGCCTCGCAACACGAGTGATCGATTTGGAATCGGAATTTTTATTTTAACGGAATCTGAAAAAGGACGATTGCGGCTCGAAAATGACCTGCTTCATCGAATGAACGACACCATTCAATCTCAAGGATTGGGAGACATCTTTGAATTCGTGCTTGCGACAAACGCTCAGGCAAAGAAGCACATTCCGTTAATAGCTAGGCACAAGGTTGTCTTAGCCTCTGCAAACCCGAGCGCACATATAAAAGATCACAAACGATTCGCGCGCTTCAAGAATAAAGCTAATTGCCAATTTTTTGTCTGGGGAACTTTGACGGAGAGAAATGACGGCGGTAAGACGGCGTTGATATTGAAGTCGGATGCTCTAATCCTCCACGCCGAACTTGCTCCGTTTCGAAAACGAATTCTTGAAGATCAATTTAAGTGGATTAGAGAATTCAAGATCGACGAAGACGCGGAATATCAAGGATTACAGTTCGCCGCTGATGAACTCGTACTAATGGCAGACTTGGTTGTTGGAAGTGCGGCCGCAATGGTTGGAAATGCGGTTCCAGCTCTCGCAATTCATGAAAGACTTCTCGAACACCTTAACCGCGTTCCCGAAACCCCCTCACGCAAGGCCATTAAAAAACATGTTACTGCAATGATTGCTGACGAGTTGTCGGTACTCGCGGTACTCGCTTACGAAGGCGCAAAGAACGCGGACCTGGCGAAAGAATATTTGCATCGCGCATTTGAGCTAAAACCCCATGACCATAATTCCTTAATCCTTTTAGCAAAAATTCAGTTTGAACACGATGGCGACGCTGAGAGTGCTCTGGTAACGACTCATAAGATGAAACCGGCAGCCAACGGCATAGGAATTTGGCGATACAATATCGCTTTTTTGGAGATGTTTAATGGGAATTACAAGGCATCGTGGCGGATGTATCAAGAGATATTCAGCACCACGTATCCCGGCGAGGATGAAACTGTTTCACAGGTAATTATCTTTAATGAAGCTCAAGCAAAGGTCGGATTTCTGCCATCGCTCTTAATCGTTGGAATTCTCTATGCGAAGAAAATCGGGAACTATCCTGAGGGCCTTCGTTACTTAGAAACTTTTCTAGAACAAGCGGCACCACGAAATGATTTCTCGCTACTGCGTACCTGGGCGACTGACATGCGGATCGAAGTGATGGGCGAAATGCGCTTAAGCGAATGAACCTTTTGACCTTAGCATGAAAAAGGTCTACATTTCACTCAATCCAAAGAAGCAAGCAGTATTTCCGGCGTTTTGGAGGCACGACGCGAAGAGATCGTGGCAATGCGAAATATGCGCAAGAAATCCATCGTAAATCCACCTACGAAGCCAAATGCGGCTCCGTCTTCATCGCGCGAAGATAGTCCGTCAAACTCTGCTAACGGTGCATCCGTGACAAAAGTCATCGCTCCTTCAAATAAAGCACGTCAGTCTTCGGACAGTTATGGAAGTCGCGGGCATAGAAGGCCTGAACTAACCATAACAACAGTTCAAAAGACGATTCTTGTTCAAAAAACATCTCTCCGCGTAGAAAAACATTTCACCGAATCTTGTCTTCCAAAGACTAAGGCTATTGGGTTTGAATCAAGCGAACTACTCCTTCCCTTGCTACGCTCTTACCCGAGTTCATGGTCTTTTATTGACAAAGTTGTCGTGATGCTCGTGCCAGACTGTCTGCAACATGTTGAAGAATATTATGCCAACGAAGGGAAACGTATGGAAGAGATGTATCCATCCTCGCAAATTCAATATATCGATCAACTTCTTGCGCGAGACCTATGCAAAAAAATTGAAGATCTTAAGAATGGTCTGTGTTAGATCTGCGACTCTGCGATTTTAATTACGGCGGCGCAGTTCGGCGTCGCTTAGAGAGAAGGTGACGTTATGAATGATAAGGAAAAGGCACAGGAAGGACTCAGACTTCTCAAGGAAGCGGTTCTTGAATTGATCAGGAAGCATCCGGAAGGAATCAGGCCAAACGCTATCAAGGATGAATTGGATCTCTGGTCGCCTGACAAGAAAGGAAAACACAAGGACACGCTTCTGTGGGGTATCCATAATCTCCTTGAGACAGACGATCTGGTAGAAAGAAGAAACGATGATACTCCGCGAAGGCTGGTTTGGCTCTTTCCACTCTGAATAAAGAATAGGGATTAGGCCTTTGGCAGAGGCCTGCTATTCTGCGATTTGATTTGCGGCGGCGCAGTTTGGCAGAATCAAAAGAAGGACGGCGTGGGGCCGTCCTTTTTTGTTTTGTTGTCGCGATCAATTGTCTGGTGTTGGCGGCGATGCGGCTTTTTTCTGTGGTCGCGTTCGACGTGCGACGCGGAGAGTCAAGCGGCAAGATTGCTCGTGGTCAGCGAACCTTTTTCATCTTCTTCTTTCGACTTTTCCGAGGCGTTTCTTTTTCTACATTTCTTAGTAGTTCAACGATAAAGGTCTTGGAGGACTTCCATTTATTTGTAATTTTAATCCTCGCACCGTCCTCAAGTATTTCAGAAATCTTTCCAACGAACGATTTTGTTCTTACCTCCTTACCTAGAGCGGAGTGCGGAAAGTTGGGCGCTTTCATTAGATCTGCTATCCAAGGAATTGTTTTGATTGGCTTTGGATCAGCAAAGATCGATACGGTGCCACGCTTACGGGCAAGATCTTCTTCATGCACACGATCCCAATCCATTTTTGGCTTCTTCACCCCAACATTATCGGTCGGACGGCATAAATTATCAATGATTTGTGGGGCATAGGCAGGGCTGCATCCTGTATATTTAGAGGTATGTTTTCAAATGCATATGAGGTAGCAAGTGCTTTTACTCAGCCGTTGGTGGTTGGGATACGATTTTTTGATGGGAGTGTCGAGGGCGGGCTTGGGTCGTTCGTGGTGCTTAACGACGAAGGGTGGATAATGACGGCGGCGCATAATCTCAGTCTTCCTTTTGCGCAGGAACAACATGCAAAAGAGATAGCGGCATTTAACGCGGAGAACGACAGGATCAACGCAGACGCATCCATAGACTCGGGGCTTCGAAATGATCTCTTGAGCAAGTTAAAGCCCAACCCAAAATGGGTGACAAATGTCACCATTATGTTTGGAGCCGGTCAACCCAAAATAGAGAATTACGCGATCTTCGGCAATCACGATATCGCCTTTCTGCAAATTGATAGGAAAGAGCTGTCCGGCTTAACGACCTATCCAAAGATCAAGGATCCGGCGGATCTAAAATTTGGAATGTCCGTGTGCAAATTGGGTTTTCCTTTCTATCCGATAAACATCACCTTCGATGAGAAAAAGCAGATGTTCGATGTACCACCAAACTTGTTTCCGATTCCGAGGTTTCCTATTGAGGGAATTTATACGAGAAATTTGGTCACCGGACATAGCGACGGTCTGGACATAATGTGGATGGAAACTTCGTCACCGGGCCTTAAGGGGCAAAGTGGCGGACCGATATTCGACAGCGAAGGAAATATCTGCGCGATCCAGTCTCAAAACGTTACGATCCCGCTCGGCTTTGTTGGAGAGGTAGAAATTAATGGCAGCAAAGTCCACGAGAATCAATTTATGAACGTCGGCATCGGCGTACATGCAGCGACCATTACTTCGCTATTAGCCAAATCGGGAATCAAGTTTGACCTGGCTAGTCCTTGAACTGTTCGATATAGCCGTCTAGGTCTTTTTGGAGGTCTTTGTTTCGGTTATAGCCGCGCTCGGAGATGAGGTCGAGTAGCTGACGGGCTTCGGCAACATCTTGCTCGGACGCGGCCGAGATAAGTTGCTGTAGATCCAACACGTCCTGCGGGCGCTGTTTCCAGTTTGCAGACAGAGTCTTTAATGCGATGAGTGATGAGACCGTTGCGACGGGAGCAACCAGTCCAAGAGTTATTTCAGCGTCCGTTGCCGAAGAGACAACCTCAGACTCAATTCCGGACGATCCAAACAGAATATCGACAAACATTTCACGGTCACCGAAAGGTACGAGTCTTATTGTAGAAAGGCTCTCGACCGCGTCTTGTTCGACTACAGTGTCAACAAAGTAACCCGAATTGCGGATCATCAATACGACCGCTTCGGCCTCAGCGTCAGTTTCGACAGCGACGGCGATATCTACGTCCTTAGTAAACCTCTCGATGGTACGAAAGGAAACCGCCATCCCGCCCACGACGGCAAACCTCGCCCCCATTTTTTTAAGGGGTGATGAAACGGCGATCAAATGAGCATGAATGTTCTTGATAATCGCGCCTCTGCTATCGAAAGCGTGACGGGTCAACTACGCGGCCCGGCCCGTCGCCATTCTCAGCACCCGGACGAATCCGATACCATCGGTTGATCTCAAGACGAAGCTCTTCAGGAGTTATTTCGGGATTTCGCAACCTTACCTTGTGTACGAAAGCTCGTTCTCCGAGTTCCTGTAATTCACCGATGATCTCAAACTTTGCGATAGAGTTCTCCACAATCTATATTTTACCATATTTCAGACGCCGTTTTGGACCCCATTTAACGCCTTGAAGGCCACTTACGGGAACCCAGTCGCTACCGCTCCCGGTTCTGACTATTGCTCAAACTGCTTCTTTAGACTCTCAGTATAAGGCGCCCGCGCTACGCCTTTTTCGGTGATGATCGCTGTAACGAGATCGTTTGGCGTGACGTCGAAGGCGTAGTTGGTGATGCCGACGCCGTCGGGGGCAAGTTGGTGCTCTTTGACGTGGGTGACTTCGACGCGGTCGCGGATCTCGATGGGGATCTCTTCGCCGGTTGGGGTGTTGAGATCGACTGTTGAGAGCGGGGCGGCGACGTAGAAAGGGATGTTGTGGCGTTTAGCGAGGACGGCGACCATGTAGGTGCCGATCTTGTTGGCGACATCACCGTTGGCGGCGATGCGGTCGCTGCCGACGACGACTGCCTGGACGTCACCTTTTTTCATAATGTGGCCGCTCATGTTGTCGGTGATGAGCGTGACGGGAATGTCGTCCTGCATTAGTTCCCATGCAGTGAGACGTGCGCCTTGGAGATATGGGCGCGTTTCGTCGGCGATGACGGCGATGTGTTTGCCTTGATTGACGGCTCCGCGAATTACTCCCAATGCAGTGCCCCAAACGCCGCCGGTCGCGAGGGCTCCGGCGTTGCAGTGTGTCAGGACGGTCGAATTGTCATTTAACAATTCGCCTCCGAATTGTGCGATCAGGCGCTGGGCTTCGATGTCTTCGTCGTGGATGGCTTTCGCGTCGGTTTTTAAAATCTCTTTTATCTCGCTGACCGACTTCCCTTCTGCTTTGGCTGTTTGGAAAGTGCGGTTCATTCGGTCGAGAGCCCAAAAAAGATTGACTGCCGTAGGACGAGTTTTGCCGAGGATGTCGCTGACGAATTCGAGTTCGTCGGCGAGGTCTTCGACACTTGTGCCGACAAAATTCTTTGCACCAAGCGCCACTCCATACGCCGCCGAAACTCCTATCGCGGGCGCTCCACGCACGACCATATCGCGAATGCCATCAGCGACGCCGTTGTAGTCGCGATACGTCAACCATTTTTCTTCGGTAGGCAGCAGACGCTGATCAAGCATCGCCACGCCTTCGTCCGTCCATTTAACAGGGATAATATCTAATTTCATAAGTCCGTTTCTCTGCAAAAACCTTGATTATAGCGAAGAATCTAATGTTTGTCTTTTAACCTTTCGATCTTTGCGAGTTCGCGTGCAATCTTCTCCCGCAAAGCCGCCAAGAGAAAGAAAAGAACTTTTGGCTCGCTTATGCCGTTTGTAATGCTATGAAGCTCGAACACACGCTAGACGATCTGTACGTTGCCCTAACACGCCGTTGGTGGACTCAAATGTTTACGGCTTTTACGAGGTGTTTACTTGCATTGGCTTTTATTCCGCCGAGCATTCCAAAGATCATGCACAAGCCGTTCACGACGCTGCCCGATTCAAATCCGGTCGGACATTATTTCAATGCATTGATGGATACGGGCTTTTATTACGAGTTCATCGGTTGGTCGCAGATAATGGCGGCGATCCTGTTACTAATCCCTCGAACGTCGCACATCGGAGCGATGATATTTTTGCCGATCATTGCTAACATCGCAGTGCTAACGTGCTCTGTCGGCTTTCAAGGCACGTGGCTGCTGACGATCTTTATGTGCCTCGCGGCTGTTTATCTCGTCGCATGGGAATACGACCGGCTGAAGCCGCTGATCTTTTTTACCCGTGAAGACAAGCCGCGCAGATTTAAGTATCAATATGTTGCGATATCACTGTTTTTTGCCGGCGGCGGCGTTGTGATGGGTGTTCTGTGGTGGATGATACGCCTCGGCAATTTTTCAGACTATTTTCGCGTCGGTTTTGGATTGACGATCACCGGAGCGATATTCGGACTCATCGTGGCTCTGCATTACAGATCTATGCCGGTTGGGCATTTAAGTTCTACACAATAAAAACCAGGGAAATTTGATACTCGACCGTCATTCGTTATATATTCGTGTGTCACCATTCAAAATTTTTATCAACGCATTATGACGGAGGCCTCGACCGATATCACAACTCAAGCAGTAAGCCCTCAGACGGAAACGAATTTCAGAACAGACTTTGAACTCAGACGTGAGCTGCCCGAACAGCTTAAGCCGCTAGCTGAGATCTCGTCCAATTTCTTCTGGTCATGGCAGCCGGAAGGCATCGCTCTTTTTCGCGATCTTGATCCAGCTTTGTGGGGTAAGTGTGAGCAGAGCCCACGGCTTTTGTTAAAAAAGATTGAGGGACTACGCCTTTGGCAGAAAGCTGCTGATACCGACTATGTCGAACGCGTTCAGCGATTTAGCCAACAGTTTCAGAAATATCTGGCGACGAATGACGATTCGCGAAAAACCGAGTTTGCTTATTTTTGTGCGGAGTATGGCGTGCACAATTCCCTGCCGAATTATTCGGGCGGCCTTGGCATTCTCGCGGGCGATCATCTGAAATCAGCCAGCGACCTTGACCTGCCGCTGAAAGCTGTCGGGCTGCTTTATCGCTACGGATATTTTAGGCAAAATATCCGTCACGACGGTTGGCAGGAAGAATCTTACAACGACGTTTTTGAATCGGAGTTGGCATTGACGCCGGTTTTTGAGTTGGACGGCAGTCGAATGACGGTCTCGGTTCATATTCGCGGACGCGAGGTTGTCGCTCAGGCTTGGCTTGCGCGTGTCGGGCGCATTTCGCTTTATTTGCTCGATACAAATGTGCCGCAGAATAGCGAAGTTGACCGTTTGATCACCGGACATCTTTACGGCGGCGACACCGAAACTCGGATCGTGCAGGAAAAGGTCCTCGGCATTGGCGGTGTGAGGCTGTTGAGAAAGTTGGGAATCGATCCGTCGGTTTTTCATCTCAATGAAGGACACTCTGCATTCTTGACGCTCGAACTTGCACGTGAATACCTTTCTTTATTTCCTAACGCAACGTTTGCGGATGCCAGCACAGCCGTCCGACAAAAATGCGTGTTTACTACACACACGCCTGTGGCGGCGGGCAATGATGTATTTGCTCCACAGTTACTCAGCGAGTGTTTTAGCGATGAATATATTGCATCATTAAAGTTAACTGAAGAAGAGTTTCTAGCTCTCGGACGAGCTGATCTGGCTGACGCCGCTGAATTTTTTGGAATGACGCCGCTTGCGATACGTATGGCGCGTTCGGCCAATGGTGTCAGTGCAAAGCATGGCGAAGTTTCACGCAATTTGTGGCTCAAGATGTTTCCTGATCTTGCGGAATCTGGTGCGGTGCCTATCACATCGGTGACAAACGGAGTTCACGCACCGACTTGGGTTGCTCCGCCGTTGCAGACGCTTTATGAGCGGCAGATAGGTCCGAATTGGTGTGAGATCGTTCGCTGCGGTGACGCTTGGGCTGACGCAGTTAAAACTTTGTCCGATTCCGATATTTGGAACAGTCATCGGATGCTGAAAAATCTTTTGATCGCATTTATTCGTGAGCGAACACGTTCGAAAGACACAGGCACCCAAGACACCATTAACGAACACGAAAATACTAAACATCTGTTCTCGCCGGATGTTCTGACCATTGGTTTTGCTCGCCGTGTCGCGGCGTATAAACGCTGGGACTTGCTGTTTTCCGACATCGACCGCTTGCTCAAAATGGTTGACGCCCCTGAACATCCGGTGCAGTTCGTCTTTGCCGGAAAAGCTCATCCGCAAGATCGCACTGCGAAAACAATTCTCCAGGAATTAATGAGCATCAACCACGAATCGAACTGGCAAAAGCGCGCGGTTTTTGTCGAAGATTACGATCAGGAAGTCGCACGCTATCTGGTGCAGGGCGTTGATGTTTGGATGAACGTTCCGCGTCGCCCGATGGAAGCCAGCGGCACCAGCGGAATAAAGGCCGCAATGAATGGTGTGCTAAATTTGTCTATACTCGACGGCTGGTGGATCGAAGGTTTCAACGGCGACAACGGTTTTTCTATCGGCGAACTTTCCGCTGAGAAGACTGATGAAGAAATGGACGCCGCCGACTCTGAGGCTCTCTACTCCGCTCTCGAAAACGAAGTCATTCCGGCGTTCTATTCAGTCGATGAACACGGCCTTCCAATTGAGTGGATAAGACGAATGAAAAACTCAATCGCCACGCTCACACCGCAGTTTTCGAGCGATAGAATGGTCAGCGACTACTTGAACGACATCTATCGTCAGATTAGCTAACGCCTAAACGAAACATATGCCAGAAACTTCTGAATTCAACGCCGGCGCGATCAAGCCCATCGAATGCGTTCGCGAAGGTTGGGAGCTGATCAAGGACGAGTATTGGATACTGCTTGGCATTTCGATCGTAGGAGCTCTGATCGGCGCTATTTCGATGTATGTTTTGATCGGAGCGATGATCTGCGGGATATTCGCCTGCTATCTGAAAAAAATCGATGGCGGACGTGTTGTTTTTGACGATCTGTGGCTTGGATTCAAGTTTTTTTGGCCGAGTTTGCTCGTGACGCTTGCCATCGTCGTGCCAATCGTCGTGTTCACGATAATAATGTTCATGACGATATATCTGCCGATAATAACTGCGGCGGTAATGGGAAATAAGGCCAACGAAGGTGCGATCCTAGGCACATTTTTAGTAGGGCTTGTGATCGATATCGTCGTTGCGGTCGTGATGGTCTGCATTCATTCGCTTTTGATATTTTCCTTTCCGCTGATCGTTGATCGCGGCCTTTCGAGTTGGGATTCGATGAAATTGAGCGCGAGGGCCGTAATAAAAAATCTCGGCGGCATCGGAGGATTGATCCTGGTCAATATGGGCCTTGCGTTGCTCGGTGAACTTGCGTTTTGCATTGGCTTGTACTTGATGATACCGATCATCACTGCCGCAAACGTCGTCGCATATCGAAAGGTGTTTCCCGCTGCTAATCCACGCAACTTTGCTCCGCCACCGCCAAACGCATACGAGGGAATATAATTATCTCAATCGAACCTACACAAATCGTTGAAGAGTCCAACCAGCAAATTTCGATCAAATGGTCGGACGATGCCGTGACGCAATTCACCGCCGCGCAGCTTCGACGCAGTTGCCCTTGTGCATCGTGCGTCAATGAGTGGACCGGCGAAAAGATCCTCCGCAGCGACAGCATAGCCGAGGATATTACATTTAATAACATGTCTATCGTCGGACGGTATGCCCTCAATTTTATATTCTCCGATGGCCACGATACCGGGATTTTCAGCTTCAAATATTTGCGGGACCTATCTTAGCATTGGCATACGCGGTATAATCGGCTCATGCAAGAACGCGATATTTTCGACGAACGGCAAGAGGTCAAGACGGCGAGTTTCTCGTGTCCTAATTGCCGCGAGCGCAACGATTACGAAGTTCGATGGCTAAAACGCATCAAGCGAAAACAAGCGCCCCGAAACTTGAACGAACACGAACGTGCGCAATTTCAAAAGTCGCGCGATTACATGGTGCGGGTTGACGATATGCTGATGTGCAAGAATTTGCGCTGCCGCAAAAGATTTGATATTCCGTCGTCACAGACAGTCGTTTTTATTTAGTAATTTCGTCGTGATAAAATGAAGGGGCTGTCCGTTCGGACAGCCCCTTTTCTTAAATAACAAACACTATTCTCAATAGATTCCAAACGTATACTCCAGTGTTCTGGTTATAGTTTGTGGAACGCCGTCCCTTTTTGCAGGTTCAAAGCTAATCCTTTTGGCAGCGGCTATTGCCTGTTCGGTTAAGCCATTCGGCAGTCCTCTTACCGTGGAAACCGATCCTATTTGTCCCGAAGCGAGAAAAGTGACCTTTAGTACAACTACCCCTTGAATATTAGCGACACGAGCTGCATCGGTATATGGCGGTTTCGGTTTTGAAATAATCTTTACGGATTGCGTGACACCGACTGGCCGTGGTGGAGGCGGCGGACCACCATCACCATCGCCTGTTCCATTTCCATTACCGTTTCCGAGGCCGCTGCCGCTGCCTGAACCATCACCCGAACCGGTACCTGTTCCACGACCGCTGCCCTGGCCTGTTCCAGTTCCGCTACCCTGTCCGCCTCCTGAGCCGGTTCCGTTGTTCCAGTTTGTAAATCTGCCGTTCGGATCGCCGTAACGGTCATATTTCTGTTCGAATGTTCGATTTCCCTGCGTCGAAGCCGGCGGTAATGTCAGCGTCGGATTTGTCATCCTTGGAATCGCTTGCGGAGGCCTTTCAGGTTTTTCTGTCTGGTTGGCGAGGTCGCCTTTTGTCGTTTCTTCTTCCTCTTTACCGCCACCGCCGCCACCACCAGCGTCTTTATCTTTTTTCTGCTGCACTTCCTCTTCGACCGTCATCGGTACTTCATCAAGGAGCGAAGCTAAGAAGGTGTCTTCATTGATCGCGCCGACCTCAAGGTCCTTGGCGAAGATGCTGTAAACAACACCTGTCATCAGCGAGAAAATGACAAAGAAGAGCGAACCCAACATCAGCGTGTTGCGCTGTTTGACATTCTTTTCCTCGATAACCGTGACGTAAAAGTTGCCATCAGACGCATAAGCATCGTGTTCAGCTTCTAACGAATTACGTTTTCCGTCCGCATCGACAGGTTTCGTCTGGACAAATACATCCGCAGATGTTGCCAAGGCTTTTGCACCCTTTGCGACAGGTTCTTTAACCGTCTTTTTCGCGGCCGGAACCGTTGCAGCTTTTATGACCTGCGTAACCTCGGGTGTTGTAGGAGCAACTTCGATGATCGGTTCTTCAACAGTGTCGATCTCCGTTGCCGGTGCTGCCTCCTGCACTGTTTCATTAGGTATTTCGAGGAGATCAATAGTTTCAACCGCGACAGGTGCCGCTGCGGCTTCCTGTGCGGACGCGTTTGCCTGTTCGAGCGGATTCATCTCAAAAGCTTCGAGAGCTTTGCCGCAATCAGGGCAAAACGCGAACTTTGCGGCAAATCCTTCATCACAAGAATTGCAATACTTAACAATTTTTCCCATTTTCCGACCTCTTAATAACGCTCGCATGACGAGCGACATACTAATAAACTAATTATACCGCGATTTTTTCAGAAGTTAAGCCTTTTTCAACAAAATTTTCCAAAGATCGCGGCAGTGCGATTCTTTCAATCTTTATAGATGCCGCTGCTGTTTGACGCGATGCCTGCGGGCATCTAATATTTTCATTTGTGAAACTAAGCGAAAGAGCCTTAAGTCTTGAGCCTTCAGTTGTGAGTGATAAAAAATGATTCTAGCATTTCGAAATATTGTTATTTGCACTTTTCTTGTGACAATTGTTCTTTCGTCTGTATTTTTTTCACAGACAACACTTCCGGCGCCAAAACAGGAAAAGCTGTTGAACGGGCTTAGGGTCTTGATGTGGCAGGATGCAAAGGCCGAGCAGGTTTGGGTGACTATCCGTGTTCATTCGGGTTCGGCGTTTGATCCGCAGGGCAAAGAAGGTTTAATGCAGATGCTATCCGACAATCTTTTTCCGAACGAAGCGTCGCGGGAATTTTTCAGAGAGGATCTGGAAGGCGATCTCAAGATCACAACGACTTACGACTACATCCAGATCGATGCCATGTCAAAACCCGACAGTCTTTTGACAATGCTCGAAACGGTTGCGACGGCGATCTCTAATCCGGTCATAGACAAAGAAACTACGACAAAGCTGCGTGCCGACCTTTTGGCAAAGATAACTGGAATGGAAGCCGATCCGGCATATCTCGCCGATCGGGCGGTCGCGAAAAGACTACTTGGAACATTTCCATACGGCAGGCCGCAGAACGGAACGGTCGATTCGCTAAAGAAAATAGATTTTGGTGATCTGATCGACGCAAAGACTCGTTTTGTGACCGCCGATAATGCAACGCTCACGATCTCAGGCAATTTTGACAGAGCAGCCGGTTTTAGGGCGGTCCGACGATATTTTGGCGGCTGGCTCAAATCGGACAAGAAAGTGCCTGCGACGTTTCGCCAGCCGGATGCTCCGCCGGCCGGAGTTCAGATCATCGCTTCACCCAAGGCCGAAGTGACGGCTGTTAGATTTGCGATTCGCGGAACTTCGCGTGGCAGCAAAGATTTTGCGGCATCGTCTGTCTTTGCAGCGATACTCGAATCCCGGTTGAAGGCGCGCGTTCCCGAGGCTTTTGCTTCAAGGGTTTTTGTGCGGAATGAAATATATCTTTTGCCCGGCGTGATCACGATAGGATTCTCCGCAGGTAAAGACGATCTTGGCACCGGAAATGGCAAGGTCGATGCTAATGATCTGATAGCCAAGGCACTGTCGGACGCCGTAACCGACGCCGAGTTTCAATCCGCCAAAACAGTGAGTGTCGCCACTTGGAACACACGAACAGCACCACTGTTTTGGCTGGACAATGACACATATAAAACTACTTCGATCGAAACCGATCGGCTCGTTTTCAACAACCTAGCGCTCGCCGATGTAAGAGCATATGCGGACACCGTTAAAGGTTCGCCGATGGCTTCCGTCCTCGTAAACACTCCGCCAGCGAAAAACTGATCGATGCAAGCCGAATTAAATCCAAAGGAAGCGGCCCATTACGCCGCCGTAAAGGAGATGTTTTCGGGCATCGCCAAACGCTATGACCTGCTCAATCACGTTCTGTCACTCAATATCGACAAACGCTGGCGCCGGCGTGTTAGATTGGAAATTCAGAACATTCTCGATGATAAAAATGCGGTCGTCCTTGATGTGGCCTGCGGAACCGGCGACCTGTCTATCGAATTGACGCGAGGCACAGAAGCCTCGGTGATCGGCACTGATTTTTGCCGTCCGATGCTCGCGGTTGCAGCGAAAAAAAACATTACAGAAAAAACTGCGATTCCCTATCTCGAAGCCGATGCAATGTCGCTTTCGTTCGCCGACAGCACTTTTGATGCTCTGACGATCGCGTTCGGGCTCCGCAATCTGCCTAATTTCGAGAATGGCCTGAAAGAACTTTACCGCGTTCTAAGGCCGGACGGAAAACTTGTAATTCTCGAATGTTCTCATCCGCCGCTGCCGGGATTTCGTCAGCTTTATCATTTTTATTTTGGCCGCATACTGCCCCGTATCGGCGGCATCGTCAGCGGTTCGCACGGTGCGTATAAATATCTGCCCGACAGTGTTTCAAAGTTCCCTCACCAGCGCGAGCTCGTCGCTTTGATGGAGCGGGCGGGTTTTAAAGATGTCAAATACACAAATCTAACCGGCGGCATCGCGGCAATCCATGTTGGACAAAAAATGCAGAAGCCCGCACATCAGTAAGGGTGGAACTTCTGCATCGCACCAATTTGTTATAAAATTTCTCTGCACACCGGCATTTTGATGAAATACAAGTTCCTCAATTTCGTACGCCAATTCGCGCTGATGCTGCTTGTCATCTGGACTGTGGTTTCGCTCGTGACACTACTAATCGAGATCGTGCCTGGCGATCCTGCGACAGTTATCCTCGGCGAGACAGCGACGCAGGAACAGCTGCAGAATTTCAGGACAAGGCATGGACTCGACCGTCCGGCGTTTTTCTTTTCTTACGGTTCCGAGAACGGTTTTGCGTGGAATGGCAGTGACAATCGTTACGCCGATTATTTTTTCGGATTGCTGCAAGGTGATCTCGGAACCTCTTTTCGAACTGAGCGACCGGTGAGAGATATGATATTCGAGCGTTACCCTGCGACGATCAAACTGGCTCTAGCGGCTATGCTCGTCGCGATCGGCATTGCGTTACCGCTCGGAGTACTTGCCGGCTCAAGAAAGAACTCACTTGCAGACAATGCCGCGTCGTTTTTTGCCCTTCTCGGAATATCGCTACCAACATTCGTTATCGGTCCGTTTTTGGTTTATATCTTTGCGGTTAGATTAGGCTGGTTTTCGCCAACGGGCAGCTATTATCCCGAAGACATTGTTTTGCCTGCCGTCACTTTGGGAGCCGCACTGTCAGCAATACTGACACGCATGGTGCGTTCGAGCGTGATCGAAGAACTCGGCGAAGATTACGTCCGCACCGCCCGCGCAAAAGGCGTCAGCGAGCGAATGGTCTTATTCAAGCATGTACTAAAAAACGGCTTGATACCGGTCGTTACGATTCTGGGTTTGCAGCTTGGCGTTTTGCTCGCTGGAGCGATCATCACCGAAAAGATCTTCAACTGGCAGGGCCTCGGACTTTTGCTTTTAGAAGATGGTATCAGCAAGCGCGATTACCGCCTGGTGCAAGGCTGCGTCCTCGTCATCAGCGTCACTTATATTTTGGCAAATTCGCTTACGGATTTTGTGTATCGCAAACTAGATCCGCGAATAAGACTCAGCTAATAGTTAACTATAAGTGATTCTGTCTAACCAATTAAAGGAATTTATTTAGATGCAATATTTTATCTTTGCTATATTTACCATTTCTATAATTTTCGTTCTAAACCTTGTTGTCATTTCGCAAACTAAAGTCGATCAGACAGATGTTCCGACTGTAACTAGCTGCCAACTAAATGACTTGCCAAATTTCTATGATGGCAAGGTTGTAAGGGTAAGTGGACGATTTTATGGAACTTTTGAAGGTTCGAGTCTGACTGATAATTCCTGCACCGGAGATGAGAAATCAATTGAATTTTCCTATGATTGCAAAACCGAAAAGCAGTGCGAGATTTTATGGAAGCCAATAAATGAAAAAACAATAGGTGACATTATTGATGGACGGCTTGCCGACGTCGTCGTAATCGGCACGATAAAATATGTGAAAGTGGGTAAAAATGAAAACCGACTTCCAGTCATCATCTTAGTTCAAAAGGTCGAAAAGGTATCGCGGATCGTAAATAAGCACTAACGCTTTCGAAACTTTCCGCTTCTCATGAGCAGACTTGCATATATCGGAATTGCTATTGCAGCGTTGTTTATCCTCGCTGCGATCTTTGCGCCGTGGATCGCGACGTATGATGTGACGGCTCAAAATCTTGCGATGCGATATGTTGGGCCGTCGGCGGAACATTGGTTTGGAACCGATGGGCTTGGACGCGATGTGTTTTCGCGCGTTGTTTTTGGTGCCCGCATTTCATTGCAGGTCGGCATTACCGTTGTCGTGGTCTCGTCGATTATTGGAACTGTCATTGGAGCAGTCGCCGGATTTTATGGTGGTCTCGTTGATAAGTTTCTTTCAGGGTATGTCTTTAATGTCTTCCTCGCATTTCCCGGACTTCTGCTGGCGATCGCTTTGGTAGCGTTTCTCGGTGCGGGCCAGGGCAAGCTGATAACGGCTTTATGTGTGATCGGATGGGTTGGATACGCTCGAGTGATGCGGGGACAAGTTCTGAAAGTGCGCGAGTATGATTACGTCCTCGCTGCCCGTGCTTTAGGCGCGAGCAATATGCGCATTTTGTTCACGCATATTTTGCCAAATGCCATTCAGCCGCTTATCGTTCAGGCATCGCTCGGCATGGCCGGAGCAGTTTTGTCGGAAGCATCGCTCTCATTTCTCGGCCTGGGAATTCCACCGCCTGCCCCTAGCTGGGGAACGATGATCGAAGAAGCCCGACAGTTTTTCAGCACCTCGCCGCATATTCTGTTTTTCCCAGGTGTTGCCATTGCGTTGACCGTATTAGCATTCAACTTCATCGGTGACGGCCTTCGCGAATATCTCGATCCAAAACAACGCAGCCGATGAAATCAAAAGTAAGTAACCCTTTTGACCCATAATGCATCTTAACGCAGTTAACTATAGTTTTTGATCGAGGTGGCCTCCAATGAAACGATTTTTTCCTATTTTTTTGTGTTTGTTCCTCTTAACCGTCGCGGGGTTTGCTCAGTCAGGACGAAAGGCAGTTTCGACGCCTAAGCCGACACCTGTCGCTGTTAACGCTGACGATCCGTCGCAATTTTCCGAATCAAAACCGCGTCCACCAAGAACATATCGTAAAACAGACAAATTTCCCGACGTTGGCGACAGGAAAAGTTCCCAAACTCAAATTAGTCCTCAAACACCCTTAAATACTGCCGACGATGACAATGGTGAGATCCTAAGAGTCGAAACAAATCTGATCACAATACCTGTCTCAGTCTTTGACCGCAACGGCCTTTACATTAAGAACCTGCGACAGCAGGATTTTAGGATATTCGAAGATGGTAAGGAACAGGAAATCGCCTATTTTGGTGCAACCGATAAGCCCTTCACGGTCGCATTGCTGCTAGACACGAGTTTGTCTTCAGAATTCAAGTTAGAGGACATAAAGCGCTCCGCCAAAGCATTCGTCGATCAACTGGAACCTCAAGACAGCGTTCTGGTGATCGAATTCAATGGCGACGTGAAAGTAAGGACCAAGGCTACGAACAACCGGGAGCAAATATATAAGGCGATAGACAAGGCGGATTTCAATTCCGGAACCTCGCTTTATAATGCCGTGGACGAGGCCTTGAGAAAGCAATTGTCGCGGATTGCGGGACGCAAAGCCGTTGTGCTTTTCACCGACGGTGTTGACACCACATCGCGAAAAAATAGTTACGACGGAACGCTCAGTTATGCTGAAGAATCAGATTCATTGATCTTTCCCATTTATTACAATACCTTTTTTGATGTCCGTGGCCGACAGAATCCCGGAATTTGGGGCGGCTTGTCCGAAAAAGGAACTCGGTCCGAAGATTACGCACTTGGTCGAAAATACCTTGAAGATTTGGCCGATGTAACCGGGGGACGCGTTTTCCGTCCCGAGTCAACACCTGGCGGCCTGACTGCAGCTTTTGAAGGAATTGCGGAAGAGCTTCGCCGTCAATACAACATAGGTTACGTTCCGAAAGAAGAAGGTAAAACCGGCCAGCGTAAACAGATCAAAGTTCGCGTCAGCAGGCCAAATCTTGTCATCAGGACTCGGGACAGCTATATTGTGGGTTCGTCCGAACCATCTGCAACACCCGCCAAATGAAAAAGTGCCCACAAGCGGACACTTCTAATTGAAAATGGTGATCCGAGCAGGACTCGAACCTGCGACCCAGTGGTTAAAAGCCACTTGCTCTACCGACTGAGCTATCGGACCACAAACGATAATTCTACAGTGCAAAATGTAAAATGCAAAATGTTCAACACTTTCTTCATTGAGCATTTCACAACCTGCATCATTTGAACCATCCTTCCATAACTGAATCTTTTAGGATTATTGTCTGATCGCGTTCGGGACCTGTAGAGATCAAGCCAATCTCGACACCAATCTGGGCAGAGAGAAATTCGACATAAGCCTTTGCTTTTGAAGGTAATTTATCAAATGCAGTAATGCCAAGCGTTTCGCTCATCCAGCCAGGTAAGGTTTCATAAACGGGTTTAATGAGACGAAGCTCGCTAGATACGGCAGGAAAGGTGTCGATGCGTTCGCCATTGATCTCGTAGCCCACACAAACCTTGATCTCATCCAAAGCGTCAAGCACATCAAGTTTTGTAAGTGCAACCGAATCGAATCCGTTCAGTTCCGCAGCATAACGAGTCGCTACTGCATCAAACCAACCGCATCGACGCGGTCGCTTTGTAACCGAACCGTATTCACGGCCGCGTTGGCGAATCAGATTCGCCATGTCCTCTTCAGATTCGACCATCTCGGTTGGGAATGGCCCTTCGCCCACTCGTGTAGCGTATGTACGTACAATGCCGAGAACTCCGGTGATATGATGCGGCGGTATGCCGGCACCGACCGACGCTCCGCCGGCTGTCGGATTTGACGAAGTCACATACGGATACGTGCCATGATCGACATCCAGCAATGTCGCCTGAGCACCCTCAAGCAATATTTTTTTCTTCGATTTTCGGGCTTCGGCAAGAAAATGCGAGGTTTCGCAAACGAAAGGTCTTAAGCGTTCAACAAGCGGCGAGATCTCCTCGAGTATTTCATCCGCACGAAGCGGCTGTTGTCCAAAAAGGACAATAATGCGATTTGCTTCTTCGAGGTTGCGTTCGATCCGAAGTTTTAGCAACTCCGGCGACATCGCGTCGGCAACACGAATGCCGCGCCGTCCTGCTTTGTCTTCGTATGCGGGACCGATGCCACGTAAGGTCGTGCCAATCTTCTCATTGCCAAGCCTTTCTTCCGATGTGTGATCCAACGCACGGTGATACGGCATTATCAGATGAGCTCGGCTCGAAACCTTGAGCCGGTCAGGCGTGACTGAAATTCCCTTTTCGGCGATCTGATCGACCTCTTCGAAAAATGCCTTCGGGTCGATGACCATGCCATTGCCGAGCACGCACGTTTTGTCTTCGTGAATAATGCCAGACGGCAAAAGCCTTAAAACAAAGGCGTTATCGCCTACATAAACGCTATGCCCCGCATTGTGTCCTCCTTGATAACGAGACACGATATCAAACCGGTCCGCCAGCAGATCGACAACCTTTCCTTTTCCCTCATCGCCCCACTGGGCCCCGATTATTACAATTATCATCCGTTATTCTCAATTGCGAAGTGTCCAATCGTATAGTTCAACATAATTTCTCGCTGCATTTTCCCATGAGTTATCAACCGACATTCCGTTACGTTGGATCTTTGCCCAAGTCGTTTTGTCTTCGTACGCAAAGCGAGCCTCGTATATTTTCTCAATTAGTTTATCTGCTCGGTACTCCGAAAATTTAAATCCGTTTCCGGTCCCGCTCACGGCATCAAAATTCTGCACAGTATCATCCAAGCCGCCGACCGCCCGAACTATCGGCACAGTCCCGTATCTTAACGAATACATTTGGTTCAATCCGCAAGGCTCAAACTTCGACGGCATAAGGAACATATCCGCGCCGGCTTCGATTAAATGTGCCAAGCTTTCATTGTAACCGATATAGACGCCGACACGCGAAGGTGCATAATCACGCAGGGTCTGTAGAAACTTTTCCGAATCTTTTTCGCCTGACCCAAGAGCAATAAAGTATCCGCCTGCGGCGAGAATGTCGCCAGCACCCTGTTTTATTAATTCGACTCCTTTCTGTGATGTAAGGCGCGTAACACCAGCAAAAATGGGGAGGTCGAGTTCAATGGGCAACTGAAATTGCTCTAATAGAGCGCGTTTACACTCTTTTTTACCGCTTAAGTCATTTATTGAAAAATGCGTCGGCAGTTCCAAGTCTGTTTCAGGGTTCCAAACCTCGTAATCGACGCCGTTTGTAATTCCGATCAGACGGTTTGCCCGCTGGCGTGTAAGCCAGTCTAGCCCATAACCAAATTCGCCGGTCTGGATCTCATAACCATAACGTTTTGAGACTGAAGAAATCGTATCAGAAACTTCAAGTCCTGCCTTCATTGCAGAAGCATAACCATTGAAACTAAAACTACTTACCGCAAAGTCAGAAGTAAAGCCTAATGCAGGTAATTCGCCCAGTCCAAAGCCGCCCTGATAGGCCATATTGTGTATGGAAAATACAGTTCGCGTTCCCTGCCAATACTGTTCGTAACGACGTCTTGACGCGATCTCTACAGCTGCAAAACCACAATGCCAGTCGTTCAGATGAACAATGTCCGGTGCCCTACCGATACGCTCCAATAATGCCAATGCAGCGTGATTAAAAAATGCAAACCGTTCGTAGTCTTCTGTGTAGCCGTAGATCGAATCACGATGGAATAACGACGGGGCGTCGATCAAAAAGGTTGGCGAACCATTTGCTTCGCTGTAAAAGGCCTTAGCATGGTAGGGACGCCCGCGCCAGGTCACCCAGAGATCGTCAATAGCCGTTTGCCAGAGATATTCGCCCTTGGTCTGCCAATAACAAGGGGTGATAAGCAGTGAATCGATGCCGATCTGCTTCAAAGCCTTTGGTAAAGCCCCGGCAACATCACCAAGCCCTCCGGTCTTTGAATATGGAACTGCCTCAGCAGAAATTACGGCAACACGCATAAAATGAGAAGCGTAAATAGTAAATCGCGAATAGCAGAAAACATCAAACGGCTTTCTGCTATTCACGATTCACAATTCACAATTAACCAACTAAGTTTGCATTGAGGCCAAAAATTCAGCGTTCGTCTTGGTCTTTGATAGGCGTTCAAGTACGACTTCCATCTGCTCGACCGGCGATAGTGGATTAAGTACTCGCCGCATGACCCAGATGCGGTTAAGATTTTCCTTGTCGATAAGCAATTCTTCCTTTCGTGTGCCTGAGCGCTGCAGGTCGATCGCAGGGAATAGACGCTTGTCGGAAAGCTTGCGGTCGAGATGAATTTCCGAGTTACCCGTTCCCTTGAACTCTTCAAAAATAACATCGTCCATTCGAGACCCCGTATCGATCAATGCAGTTGCAATGATCGTCAGGCTGCCGCCTTCCTCGATGTTTCGAGCCGCTCCAAAAAATCGCTTAGGACGCTGAAGAGCGTTTGAGTCAATACCACCTGACAAGATCTTGCCCGATGGTGGAACAACTGCATTATGAGCGCGAGCGAGACGCGTGATCGAATCGAGTAGGATGACGACATCACGTTTGTGTTCGACCAGACGTTTTGCTTTTTCGATCACCATGTCAGCAACCTGAACATGACGCGTGGGCGGTTCGTCAAAAGTCGAACTAATGACCTCGCCCCTGACGCTGCGCTGCATGTCCGTAACTTCCTCTGGCCGTTCATCGATCAACAAAACGATCAACGATACCTCAGGATGATTTTCCGTAACGGAATTTGCGATCGTCTGCAAGAGCATCGTCTTGCCCGTTCGCGGTGGAGCAACGATCAACGCACGTTGGCCTTTACCTATCGGCGTAACTAGATCGATGACACGAGCCGAAACTTTGTCCGGATCGGTCTCGATCTCCATCTTGAGCTGTTCGTCAGGATAGAGAGGCGTCAGATTATCGAAAAAGATCTTTTCGCGAGACTGCTCAGGAGCTTCAAAGTTGATCGCTTCAACTTTAATTAGAGCGAAATAACGTTCGCCTTCCTTTGGCGGACGGATCTGTCCTGAAACAGTGTCGCCGGTACGGAGGTCAAATTTACGTATTTGCGAAGGGCTTACATAAATGTCGTCAGGGCCGGGCAAATAGTTGTATTCAGGTGCCCGCAAGAAACCAAATCCATCGGGCAACGTTTCTAGCACGCCTTCGGAAAAGATCAAGCCGCTTTTTTCGGTTTGAGCAGCAAGGAGTTTAAAGATCAGCTCCTGCTTTCTGAGGCCAGTCGCTCCTTCGATGCCCATTTGCTTGGCTATATGGGTCAACTCGCTGATCGACATGTCCTTTAATCCTGCCAGATTGAGACTTGAATCGTCAGCCTTTCCATTTGAGGGCGGCGTTTTCGTCTCAGATGGAGCTGCCTTGCTCTCAACTATGTCGTCGTTTATCGGTTCGGTTTCTTCACTCATGGGCGTAGTTGATTCGTCGTCTGTGGCCTTGGCCACTCGAGGCTTTCGGGGTGATGTGGTTTTTGTTGCCATGTCAGTCAAATAAAAATGAGAATCAGAGAACTGCACTTATTAGTTCAGCGACTATTACAATTTCCCTCGCGCGTGACGCTTAAACGAAAAAGGATAAAACTTATAGGACGGAGAAAATCGTATGGATTGTATGTAGTATTGCCAGTGAATTAAGCCACAAAGCTTTAACGCGATACCCAGATATTATTCGGGAAAATCAATTATTACAATATTCAATACCAAAAATCAACCAAAAAATCGATTTTTTTGCCTTTAAGCAACAAAAACCACTCAGGGAGGATTCTTCGCTTTATACTTCGATCATCTTTGTTCCGGGGGGCTGGATTATTTTTTTTCCGGCTAGAAGGTCATTAGCACTGAGAATCTGTATCTTTGGATAATCGCGATCTAGTTCGTCTGAGTGGTATGTTCCGGCCGAAGTAGCTTCCTCGATCATCGGCGTTGTAGGCGGATTAGAAGTAACAAGCACGCCAATTGCGGCGTGCTCGATCTCAACAATACCGCGCAACTCTCTTACTTGCTCGCGACCAGCAACGCTACTCCTGACCTGGACGATTACAACAGGGTTCATCTTGGCAAAGATTTCACCAAAAATGTAACACAAACGACATCCAGTTCAAAACAGGCCTCAACTAAACTGAGGCCTTGCTGAAAATATGAGGGATGTAAAAGCAGGCTAGCGATTTGCGGGAGCGGCGGGCGCCGTGACTTCGACATTTATCTTTTGAGGCACCGGATTGGCGGCACGACGCAGGAAACCGCTGTAATAGAGGGCTCCAACGATCATGCCGACGATAATAATAAATGCGATCGCCCAAATGAAATTACTCGCTGTTCCGCCACCGCTTTCGACCGGAATCACTTCTTTTTCAACTACAAATTTATCCATATTTCCTCTCTTTCTGTAAAGTTTGTTACTCTCTCCATAGAACCATGCCGGTTTTGAAGATAAATGTATGTACGGCTGCGTACAAAAGGCATTGCCAACTATATTTTCGGCGCCCCAATTACCTGGATACAAAAAAGTAAAATCAACGCGTCAATGTGCCTTTATAGAAAAAGCAAAGGCAAATTATGGGTGTTCGGGCAAAATTCGTATTGCTTTTGTATTTCGATTTTGCGTAAATAGAATCACAACCACTTTTCGAACTGACAGAGCCTTTTCCATAGAGATTTTCCAGTATGCAAGAATTTACAGACCAAATGCCTTCAGACATCGAGCGTTTTCCGATGGTTCCCATCCGTGACGTCGTTATTTTTCCTTTTACTAAGGTTGCATTCAAGATCGGTCGACCTTCATCGGTAGCCGCTCTTGAGCAGGCAATGGCCGGCGAGCGGCAGATATTTCTTGCGACTCAGCACGACGCTACGGTCGATGAACCGTCTCCGGATCAAATCTACTCAACAGGCACGCTCGGCAGGATATTGCAGGCGCAGCGTCAGGACAACGGACAGATAAAGGTCGTCGTCGAAGGACGTGAACGCGGGAGAGCGGTTCGTGTCGAGCATGACGCGGACGGGATGTTTTTTGCCCATGTCAAACGCTTAGTTTCGACTGATGAATCTGGCTACCACACAGACGGTTTGCTGCAAAAGATCCATACGCTGGTCGAGCAGTTTTTGCGTGTTTCGCCCGACGCTTATTCGGACGCTCTTCACGCTAGCCTGCGCGGAGTTTCGGCTGCGCAGATCGCGGACTCAATGTCGTCTCACCTCCGTATCGACGTTCAGGAAAAGCAGGAACTTCTCGAAACCGCTTCTGTTGCCGGACGATTGCAAATGCTGATCACTATTCTTGAGGCTGAGATCGAAAAGAAGCAGATGGACCGCAATATCCATTCGCGAACGAAAAAGCAGATGGACAAACATCAGCGCGAGTACTATCTCAACGAACAGATCAAGGCAATTCACAAAGAACTCGGCCGCAAAGATGAAAAAGCCGAGCTTGAAGATCTGAAAAAGAAAATATTGAATGCAGGCATGACCGAAGAAGCGACCGAAAAGGCAATGCAGGAATTTTCCCGCCTTGAAGCAATGCCTCCGATGTCGGCAGAAGGAACTGTTGCAAGGACATATCTCGACTGGTTGATAAATGTACCATGGACGGCAAGATCCGAGGAGATCGAGGACCTTGCAGAAGCTGAAAGGACATTGAACGAAGATCATTACGGCCTCGAAAAGATAAAGGAACGCATATTGGAATTCCTCGCCGTACGCCAGCTTGTTAAAAATCCGAAAGGAACGATTTTGTGTTTTGCAGGCGCTCCTGGCGTTGGTAAGACATCTCTTGGCAAATCGATTGCCAATGCCACAGGACGTAAATTCGTCCGTCTTGCTCTAGGCGGAGTACATGATGAAGCAGAAATTCGCGGACATCGTCGGACGTATATCGGTTCGATGCCGGGACAGATCGTTCAGTTAATGAAGCGCGCCGGAACAACTAATCCGGTCATCTTATTGGACGAAGTGGATAAACTCGGACGCGATTATCGCGGCGATCCAAGCGCGGCTTTATTAGAAGTGCTAGACCCCGAGCAGAACAGCACGTTCCGGGACCACTATTTAGATGTAGATTACGACCTGTCACATGTCTTTTTTATTGCGACCGCAAATGTACTTCATACCATCCCACCGGCATTGCAAGACAGGCTTGAAATATTAACCTTGTCGGGCTATACCGAACGCGAAAAGATCGAGATCGCAAAGCAGCATCTGATCGGTAAGCAGTGCGAGAACTCTGGTATTGATAAAGATAGCGTCGTGTTTACCGATGAAGGAATTTTGGAGATCATCCGTCATTACACACGAGAAGCAGGCGTTCGCAACCTAGAGCGCGAGATCGGCTCTTGCCTGCGCAAGATCGCACGACAATTCGTCTCAACGGAAGACAAGACTGATTTTCGTGTTGTTATCGACGCCGACAAGGTCAAGGAATTACTTGGCACAATTCGGTTCCGCAAACAGGACATTGCCCGCAAGAGCGAGATTGGCCTTGTAAACGGTTTGGCATGGACGGAAGTTGGCGGTGACGTTTTGCAGGTAGAAGCGACGCTTGTAAAAGGCAAAGGTGAGGTCACGTTAACAGGCAAACTCGGCGAGGTTATGCAGGAATCGGCCAAAGCCGCTTTGACCTGCGTAAGGACGAGGGCCGAAGAACTTGGCATCGATCCGACGGTTTTCAGGGAATACGACCTTCACATTCATGTGCCTGAAGGAGCTATCCCTAAAGACGGACCAAGTGCGGGCATTACAATGGCAACCGCAATGGTTTCCGCTATGACTCGAAAAGCGGCGCGGCATAATGTCGCAATGACGGGTGAGATCACTCTGCGAGGCAAGATTCTACCTATTGGCGGTGTGAAAGAGAAATTGCTTGCTGCTCATCGATTTGGCCTGAAGACTTTGATTCTTTCACAGGAAAATGAGAAGGATTTGGTCGATATTCCCGAGGAGGTCCGCGACGATCTTACGATACACCTTGTGGATACGATCGATGAAGTTCTCAATTTTGCATTGGAAGGCAACATCGCTGTCGAGAACATAGAAACTCCGCAGATATGGAATCCCGATGCAGGATCGCAGGAAATATCGGCTGATCTAAAATAGCAGGTCTCTGACTAACTAAATGAAGATTATCTCCGCCGATTTTATTAAGAGTGCGTTTGAAAAAGAGCACTGGGTCACTGATCATTTGCCAGAGATATCTTTTTTAGGAAGGTCAAACGTCGGAAAATCTTCGCTCATCAATTCCCTTTTGCTTCGCAGAGGCTTGGCTCGAACATCGAACACGCCCGGCCGTACGCAAAGTATCAACTTTTTCCTGATCAACGAAAATTTTTATTTCACCGATCTGCCTGGTTACGGATATGCCCGCGTGTCTAAAACTATGCGTGCCGATTGGGGTAAAATGGCCGAAAATTATTTGGCCCAACGTGAAGAATTAGCTCTCTGCGTGCAGTTAATCGATGCTCGACACGGGCCGACAAGTCTCGACTTGCAGTTGAATGAGTGGCTGAACCATCACGAAAAACCGCATATTGTCGTTGCGACCAAGGCTGACAAGCTTTCAAATAACGAACTGCGAAAATCTCTTAATGCTGCGGAAAAGCAGCTAAACAACTCAAAGATCCTCGCCTACTCCGCTCAAACCGGGCGAGGTCGAGATGAACTCTGGAACGAGATCAAATCTGCAATTAAGGGTTAAGACTGATTCTATAAAGTCTAAGTTCAAGCGGCTTCTTCGCTTCGCGGAACGACTTCAAATACCGGTGCTTTTCGTTCGATCATTTCCTTGGTAACGACGATCTCTTTCACCTTCTTCTCCGACGGCAAATGATACATTGATTCGAGCAGTGTTTCTTCGAGGATCATCATTAGTCCTCGGGCACCGACCTTGCGTTTGTGAGCTTCATGGGCGATCGCCGCTACCGCACCGTCCGTAAATTTCAGCGAGATATTATCAAACTCGAATTTCTTCTGATACTGCTTGATAAGTGAGTTTTTCGGCTCCGTAAGAATCGTGATGAGCGCCGATTCGTCGAGTTCGCGAAGAACTCCTATGACTGGCAAACGTCCCACGAATTCGGGTATCAGTCCATAGTGGATCAGATCTTCCGGCTCAAGTTTGTCGATCGATTCTATATGTCGTTGACGATTGGTTTTGACATCGGCCTGAAAGCCTAGAGACTTATTGCGAAAACGTTTTTCGACGACTTTTTCAAGTCCGATAAACGCTCCGCCGCAAATGAAAAGGATATTCGTGGTGTCGAGCTGTTGAAAATCCTGCTGCGGATGTTTGCGTCCGCCGCCGGCAGGAATGTTCGCGACTGTGCCTTCAAGAATTTTCAAAAGTGCCTGCTGAACGCCTTCGCCCGACACGTCTCGCGTGATCGAAGGGTTATCATCCTTGCGGCATATTTTGTCGATCTCGTCGATGTAGATAATGCCTGTCTGTGCCTTTTCAAGATCGCCGCCAGCCGCCTGAAGAAGCCTAAGCAAAATATTCTCAACATCCTCGCCAACATAACCAGCCTCGGTCAGGCTCGTCGCATCAACAATGCAAAATGGCACGCTCAATTGGCGCGCAAGCGTCTGTGCAAGCAAAGTTTTTCCGGTGCCGGTTGGGCCAATGAGCAGAATATTTGATTTTTGAAGCTCGATGTCGCTGCGGCGTTTGGCTAGTTCCAGACGCTTATAGTGCTGGTAAACAGCCACTGAGAGCCGCTTTTTAGATTCGTCCTGGCCGATAACATATTCGTCGAGATAGCCCTTGATCTCTGCCGGTTTTGGCAGATTGGTTCGAACCGCAGTTGACGCGGTCTGCTCGTCGTCATTTATGATCTCATTGCAGATGTCGATGCACTCGTTACACACATACACGCCTGGACCAGCGATCAGTTTGCGTACATCATTTTGTGATTTACCACAAAATGAACAGGCTAGCAGTTCTTCTGGACGATGAAATTGGCTCATAAAATCTCAGTCGCAAATCGAAAATTATTTCTCGCGATGTTCTATAACCTCGTCTATTAAACCATATTCCTTGGCCTGAATCGGTGTAAGAATGCGGTCGCGTTCGACATCGATCTCAACCTGTTCAAACGACTGGCCGCTGTGGTTAGCAATTATCGTCGATGTCAATGTTCGCATGCGAATGATCTCTTCTGCCATAAGCCGCACGTCCGTCGCTTGTCCCGACGCACCGCCTGATGGCTGATGGATCAATACGCGTGCATTCGGCAATGAGAACCGCTTTTTAGGTGCACCTGCACATAACAGCAACGCTCCCATCGAAGCACATTGTCCAACACAAATGGTCGTCACATCGTTCTTGATGAACTGCATCGTGTCGTAGATCGCCATGCCAGCTGTAATGGAACCGCCGGGGCTATTTATGTAGAGATTGATATCACGTTCCGGATCCTCGGCTTCGAGAAACAAAAGCTGGGCGACGATTAGATTTGCGATCTGGTCGTCGATCGGCGTGCCGATGAAAATAATACTGTCTTTAAGCAAACGCGAGTAAATGTCAAAGGCCCGTTCGCCTCGCGACGTTTGCTCGACAACCATTGGTACTAATGCCATATAAATTCTCTCTTAATGATTTTAAAACCAGTTTAGGTAACGCTTGAATTTTACTAAGATAAGTTATTGAAAATATGGCGATTGCCACATCGACGATAGATTTTACAACTTTATTTCCAAAAATCAAGCAACTAACTCTATTCTACAGTTTCGCAGAAATGCAGTTTAATCTTCCTTAGCCTTAGCAGCCTTTTTCTTAGCAGGGGCCTTTTTTGGCTTTTCTTTTTTATCAGCAGTTTTCTCGTCCACACCTGCGGTCACTTGCGCCGATTCATCGACCCACGGGCCATCAGTGATCTTCGCAACAGCGGCTAGTGCCTCGATGGATTTTCGTGTCTTTAGGTTACCTCGAATATTCTCAACTCCGCCGCCTTGTTTTTCGAGAGATTCGCGTATCTCGTCTGCCGAAGCTCTGTAGTAGGCCGCCATTTTGTCGATCTCCTCGTCAACCTCGGCGTCCGCTACTTCAATTTTTTCCATTTCGGCAATCTTATCGAGCAGCATAGACCCGCGAACATCGCGTTCGGCTTGCTGACGCATATTGCCGTAAGCCATCTCGATAAATTGCTTATCTACTTGATTGAGATCGATGCCGCGCTGCTGCATATCCTGCGCAAAATTGTTCAGCAGATTACGGGCCTGATTTTCGATCAGGACGCCGGGAATTTCAAACGAATTTTCTTCGATCAACTTAGCAACAGCATCGTTTCGAACACGAGCGTCCGCGTCAGCCTCAGATACCTTTTCAAGATCGGCACGCAGCCGTTTACGCAGATCGGCAAGCGATTCGTAACCTTCGTCAAGACTCGTCGCCCAGGCGTCATCAAGCTTCGGAACTTCGGTCTTGCCGACCGATTTTATTTTTGCCTTGTAATGAACCGTTTTGCCGGCAAGCGGCTGCGACGAAAATTCTTCGGGATATGCGACAGTGAATTCCTTCTCATCGTCCGGCTTTACACCCATCAAATTTTCCGTGAAAGACTTTTCGATATGCTCACCGCCAAGTTCAACTTCCAGATCATCAGCCTTTATCGGTTCACCCGTGGAATCGCCGTCGAAAACGCCTTCTATATCCACGATGACCGTATCTCCAGCCTTCGATTTACGGCCTTCGACCGGAATTAGAGCGGCTTCCTTTTGGAGACGTTCGGTGATTAGGCCTTCGATCTCGCTATCTTCAACCGGTTTTACGCGGCGAGTAACCTCGATGCCTTTGTAAGACGGTTCAGGAACCGGCGGCATCACTTCGACATGAATATGCAGCGACAACGGCACGGAGCCATTGACCTCTACTGTTTCATGATCGTCGAGGTGTAAATGCGGTTCTGTCAGCGGTTGAAGGTTATGCTCCTGAATTGCCGCAGTAACGGCAGTTGGAACTACGTCCTGCAGCACTTCGCTCTTTATATCGTCCTTAAAACGCAAGCGGACGACATCAAGCGGCGCATAGCCTTTTCGAAAGCCGGGCACGCTTGCCCGATCTGCATATTTCTTGCTGACCTTAGCATAAGAGGCCTTAACAGCCTCGGCATCGATCTGCAAATGTATCTCTTTTTGTGTAGGTGAAATTTCCTTTATTTCGCTTTTCATCGATCAGTGTTTGGCGCTAAATTCGCCATATTCAGGCAATTATAAAACTCAGGAACAAATAAAACCAATGGCCGGAGGTATGTCGTTATTGACCAATGACCGCCGACCACTGATAAATGTTGAATGGTGCCGAGGACAGGAATCGAACCTGCACGCCTCGCGGCGCTAGATCCTAAGTCTAGTGCGTCTGCCAATTTCGCCACCTCGGCACGGGGCTTTTGAAGAATATCATTCTCGGCCTTTCAATGACAATTGCCGACAAACTAATCGTAAGTTTTTAGGCAAAAAAGGTCAGAATTATGTCCAACTATCCAGAGTTTTCTCCGTTCCAATCGTTCCACATCGTTCCACAGCGACGTGGAACGCTGTAAATACTGTAAATAATATAGTTATCGCTGTTTTTACGGCTGCATTCCACGATTTTTGAAAAGAGCTTTTTCGTCCAAATTTGAATGATTCACCTAGCAAACAAAAGCCTTAAACGATGTAAACACTGTTCTTACAGGGGTGTCACGGCCGCATTTCTAAAAATTCGTAAAAGCGCCGTTCGTAGGACAAATTATGACAAAATGCGCTCTTTGTAATACTGGTCTTTACCACTTCGATTGCTGTTCAACTAATTTTCAAATAACAAAAACAATCCGTACCTAACGAGTGTACTGCCTTTACTTACGTAGAAGCTTGTTCATTATTTATGCAGATATTTTCTGTCGTATTCGTCCCACGACATATTAATATCTCCGGTGCCGAGGCCGTCATGCATATCCGCTCCTAGTGCCTTTCTCTCCATTCTGAGAAAAAGTCTGTAACCGCCATAGCCGACCAGCCCTATCAAACCAAGCCAGAACACCCACGAAATAAGCGAACCAACGAGTCCTAAAACCCACAAAAACAGCATTCCGACAAAAACGAGGCCGATCGCACCCAGGATCAATTTGATGATGTTCATAAGTTTCACCTCCGACTATGATGGTTAATACGAAATCGCGGCGTTGATGTTCGTGGAAAATAATCGCATGTCGTATAATTCACGTTCGGAAGATTATCAACGATTTTGAGCACAAACAAAACTACAACAAAAGAAATCGCAACACAGCTAAACGCTGAATTATTTGGCGCAGCGACATCGATCCCGACAGGCGTCACGCATGACTCCCGCCAGGCCCGTGAAGGCACACTGTTTGTCGCGATTACGGGAGCCACCGTTGACGGACATCGATTTGTCGATGATGTAATGCGGCGAGGTGCGGCGGGGATTATTTCGGAGTTAGATCCGCCTGCGGACTTTGATGGAGCTTGGTTAAAGGTCAAAGATGCCCGTGTCGCTCTGGCAAAAGCTGCCGCAGTTATCAACGGCAATCCATCTCTTGACCTCGATCTCGTTGGGGTCACCGGAACGAACGGCAAGACGACAACGACCTATCTCATCTTTGCACTGGCCGAAGCCGCTGGGAAAAAGCCTGCGATGCTAACAACGGTCGAATACCGGATCGGCGACAAAAGCGAATCAGCCGTCCGCACTACGCCTGAGGCATCGGACACAAACCGCTTCCTTCGTGAAGCTGTGGATGCGGGATGCTCGATGGCTGTTATGGAAACTTCTTCGCAGGCTATCGACCTTCGCCGCTGTGATTGGCTTCGGTTCAAGGTTGCCGTCTTTACAAACCTAACGCGTGATCATCTTGATTATCACAAGACAATGGAGAATTACTTCGACGCCAAGAAGAAACTCTTCGACGGCCGACTCGGCGAAAAACCGGGCGCTTCGGTGATAAATATCGATGACGAGTGGGGAGTGAAGCTGGCCGACGAATTGAGGTCAGCCGGTGAGCGTGTTGTCACCTTTTCGCAAAACCCAGTCGCTGTCGCTCCCGGTTCTGACAAGCTTGCCGATCTGACGGCGACTGGTATCGAAGTTTCTCTTATTCGCGGCACGTCATTCTTGCTCAAAACCCCAGCCGGTGAAAGACAGATCAAGTCGCCGTTAGTGGGCAAGCCGCACGTTTACAATATGCTTTCTGCGACTGCCGCGGCGTTAGAACTCGGTTATGATCTCGATTCGATCTCAAACGGTTTGTCCACTTGTGTCGGTGCTCCGGGAAGATTTGAACGTGTGCCGCACGACGGCGATTTTGCGGTCGTAGTAGATTACGCACACACCGACGACGCCTTGCTGAATACGCTGAAGACCGCTCGTGATCTCACCGAAGGCAAGATCATCACTGTCTTTGGCTGCGGCGGAGACCGTGATCAGACCAAACGACGACCGATGGGCGAGGTTGCGGGCGAATACAGCGATCTCGTGATAATCACTTCCGACAATCCGCGCAACGAGGACCCACTAAACATACTTTCTGAAATTGAAATTGGTGTGAAAGAAAAAAGTCCACCTTACGAGATAATTCCCGACCGCAGAGAGGCAATCAATCGGGCCATATATTCCGCAAAGGCAAATGATGTTGTGATTATTGCGGGTAAGGGACACGAAACCTATCAGATCGTCGGCGGTGACAAGTTTCACTTCGATGACCGCGAGGTCGCGGCGGAATCTCTTTCGAGATTGAAAGAGGACGCTTAGCTTCCTTCCGTTTCCCTGACGATCTTTATCAACACATCGCGCTGCGCGGCCGTGAGCTGTTCAAAACGCACTCCAAAGCCGATCTCATAAACATGGTTGGCAACCTTGCCGTCAAATTGGACTTTCATTCCATCGGCCAGCGGCACAAATACTTTAACGGGATCACCGTCATTTATCTCGCCTGAACTCAGAACAAAACAACCTTCAATGCTGACATCGCTAACGGTTCCCGGCTGACGCCCGGCGGCACCTTCCCATTCAACGTCCATTTCTATCGAATATCGATTTGATGCGCGGCGTTCAGTGCCGCTGCGTCTATCTCTGATTGACATTCTCTACTCTTCCTCCGGGACATCAGATTTGAGCCCTTTACTATTAAAATAGTAATACACCGGCAAACCCAGCAGAATGATCGCCAATCCCGTCAACGCTTTGCCCGGAGCATCGATTACAGTTCTGTAAAGCAGCCACAATGCAACCAAGATAAAGACGGCGGGAACGACGGGATAGCCCCAGGCTTTGTACGGCCGTTCGAGATCTGGAAATTTCCTGCGATAAATAAAGACCGAGCCTGTTATCAATGCGTAAAATATCCACATCGCGAACACAACATAATCCGTCAACGCATCGAACGAACCGATCAAAGCTAGAACGCACGCAAGCAGGCCGATAAACAGGACCGAAGTCACGGGAACGTGATTGACCGAAAGACGTCCAAAGATGGGAAACATCATCCCTTCACGAGCCATTCTATACGGAATTCGTCCCGCAGCTAGCAGCGATGTATGAAGTGTTCCTAAAGATGACAGCATCAGTCCAACCGTGAAGAACGCAACCGCTGCACCTGTCGCGATCGATGCCGCGTTGCCGCCAAAAAACATACCGACCACGGCTTTTGCTACGGAAGAGTTCTTCGATACTGAAGCGATAGTCGTCGGATCAAGCACATAAAAGTAGGCGATTTGAGCGATGACGTACAGCACGATAACGAGGAACATGCTACCGATGATCGCCAAAGGAATATTGCGTTTTGGATCCTTCACCTCGCCCGCGACAAACGTCAAATTATCCCATCCGTCATATGCCCACAAAGCACCGAGCATCGCCGCCGCAAATCCGGCAAGAAAGGTGTAAGATGACGATCCGATCTTTACCGCTTCATCAACCCCCTCGCATGTGCCGCCGGAGTTCAACAACGAAAAGTGACCGAAATTACCACTGACAAGAACAAAAGCACCGATGCCGACGAAAAGGATCAACGCCATTTTGACGAACGTCAGAGCAGTTGCGATACGACCTGTGAGCATCACAGAAGCACAGTTCAATGTCGTAAATATAACGATCACCATCACCGCGACAAGCTGTAGTGTCGTCAATTCAAATGTCGTTCCCGCGATTGGAAAACTCGCAATCGATGCTGCAAGTTTGTTATCGAGAAAATCATTCATCCCGATCGCAAACGCCATAGCAGCAGCGGCTTGTGAACCCGGCCGGGCGATGAGTATCTGCATCCAGCCAAAAAGAAAACTCGCCGGCTTGCCGTATGCCTCCTCGAGCAGAACGTTCTGCGCCGATGCAACTGGACGCATCGCGGTAAGTTCCGCATAGGTCAATGCACCCGCGAGCGAAAGCAGTCCGGCTGCTACCCACGCAAGTATCACCCATTGCGGATCTCCCATATTGCAGGTCATCACACGCGACTTCAGGAAAACTCCCGTGCCGATAACATTGCCGATAATAATGGAGATCGCCGCGATGAGGCCGAGGCCGCGTATCAGTGTCTGTTTTGTGTCGTTTTCGGAGTTCATGTCCCTTGTAGGTTCGTCAATTGTGAACTGTCAGTTGCCTATTTGTAAATTGGCAGCGAGTTTCGCTTTTACCAATTAACAATTCACCAATAGACAATTAACAATCCGAAGTCATATTACGCGAAAATGGCCTTCAAGTGAAACCTGCGTCCCGTGATAAAATCGCGGTTATGCAGCAGATCGACATATCGGCGGACGAACTCGTTTCGGCACTTCTAAATATTGCCGCGAGCGAAACCGTATGCATTCTCGATAGCTGCGGCGTTAATCATCTCGGCTCGCACCTGTTGATCGCCGGCATCGAACCTGTTTCTCTTCATAAAATAGCCAATGAAGAATTCGAGAAAACACTAACAATTCTTGACGAGGCTTTAGATTCAAAACATCTCGCATCGATCTTCACGATCTCTTATGATCTCGGGAAAAAGCTGCTTGGTATATCACCGGAAATATCCGTCAACAAAGAGCCCGACGTCTTTCTTGCCCAATTCGATTCACTGATCGTCCATGATTACAACACCGGTATAACTAATATAGTTGGCGAACCCGTGCGGTTTGATTCTATTAGATCAAAGCTCGTTTCAAACATCTGCAATCTCAAATCTGAATTTTCAAATGGTCATGTAGATGTGCGATCAAATTTCACGCGCGATGAATATCTTTCGGCAATTGAAACGATAAAGGAACTGATCAGGCAGGGAGATACATATCAGACGAATCTGACGCAGCAGTTGTCAGCAAAATTGCCTGAAGGCCTCAAGCCGGAAACAATATTCTATCGATTGCGGCGTGACCATCCTGCACCATTTGCCGCTTTTATTAAGAGGCTGGATTCGACAGTCGTTTCGGCTTCACCGGAGCGATTTTTCTGTGTGGATGCCGCCCAGAGTAAAATCTCAACTTCGCCAATTAAAGGCACACGACCACGCGGCGAAACGGCCGCCGAAGATGCCGCACTTCGCCAAGCACTTCTCGAAAGTACAAAAGATCGTGCCGAAAATACGATGATCGTCGATCTGCTCCGAAACGACCTCGGACGCATAAGCGAATACGGCAGCGTGCATGTTGAAAAACTCTGCGATCTCGAAGAGCATCCGACGCTGTTTCACCTTGTTTCGACCATCAGCGGCGAGGTGAAACAAAACACGTCGTTTTCGGATATTCTAAAGGCCGTCTTCCCTTGCGGCTCGATCACCGGCGCTCCGAAGTTAAGCACAATGCGAATAATCAACGATACGGAGTCAACGCCGCGTGGCTTGTCTATGGGTGCGATTGGATACTATGTTCCAAAAGACAAATTCGGCCTGCCCGAGACCATCGACATGAGTGTCGCTATCCGCACAATGGTCATCCGAGATCAAATTGCCGTTTTTAACGTCGGCGGAGGCATCGTGATCGACAGCGATCCCGACAGCGAATACGAGGAAACTCTAACAAAAGCAAAAGCACTCATTGCCGCCCTGAAGCCCTTATAAAATTCGGTCAACCTTTCAAAAACGTTGTTTCACGTGATTCCAAAGTGTCCCAAGTGTCCCAAACGGTTTGGGACAGGCTAAGTTGTTGATTCCATTAGGTTATCCATCAAGTGTCCCACTGTCCCACCATTTTTTTTTGTCCACTTGTCCACGCTTTGTCCACGCATGGGCGTGGACAACATAAACTATTGATATGAATAGGGTTATGTCTGTGAAATAGCCTTGTCCACCGTAATTGGAAAAAAAGTTTTTCGTTTAGGTCCAACAAACTTCAGTTTGATGTCCCGAGCCGTCAAACTGAAGTTTGACGGACATTGTCCCACTTTTTCTTTAATCGGCTTGCCGCACCACATTATTTGATTATCAAAGAGCATAATCGCCAAAGAAAACGATCCCGCATCAACCTAGCGCATTTCTAAGCAAATTGGAAGACCAACTTTCTCGATATGACGTAACTTTCTCGATATGACGCAACTTTCCAAGTGCAAAAGCCCAAACTAACAACGGCAACTGAAATTTAGTTGAGTTTATGGTGGGTCGGGTGTAATATGAGCGTGAATTCTCGAAATAAGGGCGTTTTTGTTATGAAACCTTCCGTGCCCGTTTTATTGGTCTTTTTTCTCTGCTTGTTTGCGGCAATTGATATTCGCGCATCGGTGCTGACGGTTACAAAGACAGCCGACACGAGCGATGGAATCTGCGACGCCGATTGCAGCCTCCGCGAAGCCGTCACCGTTGCCGCGTCGGGCGACACCGTTGTTTTTTCCACGCTTTTCGACACCCCCCAAACCATAACCCTAACCCTCGGCCAAATAAACATCACCCAAAACCTAACCATCACCGGCACTGGTGCAGGATTGATAGACATTAGCGCCAATATGGACGGGAGGATTTTTAATATCTCTGCCAATCTCAATGTGACCATGTCAGGAATGAAGCTTCGTGATGGGAAAGTCGGAGTTACTGCCGGAGACGCTCAAGGCGGGGCGATTCGAGTCTTAATTGGCAGCGGGAATCTTGACTTGTCGTATATGGAATTTACGAATAATTATGCTTTCTACAATCAACCTCCATTTCCTACTGGTTTGGGGGCAGCATTGTATTGTAGTGGCTGCACAATGACATTGGCTAACCTCAACGTCCACCACAATCTAGGTCCGGCGAATGGAATTTATGTTGACGCGGGAAGTGTCTATATAAGGGATTCAGTTCTGATGAGCAACAATGGCGGAATCTACGGTGAGACGTTGAATATGACTAATACAACCGTCACAGGACACACATTTTCGGGTCTCGGTGGGAGGCATATAACAATCATCAACTCAAAGATAGTCAACAATAACGGACGGGGAATATATGGCGGCGATACCATGACGATAGAAAATTCAACCATTGCTGGCAATAAGGAAGGGGGACTTACTAGCTTTGGCACGGCAACGATTCGCAATTCAATGATCAGTAACAACAAGACGCTGGCCGGGGGAGGTGGTGGAGGGATAGGGAATGGCGGCACAATGTATATTATCGGTTGCAGCATAACGGGAAATCAGGCAGCGCAAGGCGGCGGAATCTGGACCAGCGGCGGGCGACTTTTCGTGACGAATTCGACCATAAGCGGAAACACGGCATTGGGTTTTAGCCCTGTGGGTTTGGGAGGGGGAATCTATAATGCGACAACTGCCTCGTCCGGTTCACAGGTGACCTTGATAAACTCGACTATTGTTAATAATCAGTCCCGGGGGATGGGTGGCGGAATTCGTCAGGATGCAACTGGCACGATGACCGTTCGAAACACGATCATTGCCCAAAATATATCGCTGTCAACCAATGAGGCAGATGTGTCGGGATCGTTTATATCGGACGGGGTAAATTTAGTTGGAAATACGACGGGGAGCACTGGTTGGATCTCCGTCGATCTGCTAAATCAAAATGCTAACATTGCCCCGTTTGGCAATAACGGTTCAAATACCTGGACTCATGCGTTGCTGCCGGGCAGTCCGGCAATTAACGCTGGCAATAATGCACTTACCGTTGACCCGCAAACGATGCTTCCGTTGATGACGGATCAGCGAGGATTTGTCCGATTCGTTGGCGGCCGAAATCCCACAGTCGACATCGGAGCCTATGAAGCCTCCTATTCATCATCACCCGTAACAGTACGCGGCCGAATAACGACTTTCAGCGGCCGAGGGGTCGACCGCACGCGGATCATGCTGGATGACGGGACCGGAAATATTCGTTACGGGCAAACAAATCCTTTTGGATATTACCGCTTTAATAATTTAATACCCGGCACGACCTACACAATTACTATTAGTCATAAGTCATCTTTTTTTACGTTCATTTCGCCGCAGTTCTTTACAGCCGATCAGAACCGCAGCGATCTTAATTTCATAACCGGTTTATAGATTTAGAACAAGAGACTGGTGTCAGACACTGCAATTTTGCGATCTATGATGTGCTGAGAAACATCGTCAACGCAAGCCCTCGCATCGTTAGTGCAAAGCGTAACATCCTTAGATCTTTAGTGACAAAACCATCTATTTAGTGTATATACAGTAATGTATGTTTAGCTGGGACATTCGAAAGGCGATACTGAACTTTGATAAACACGGAGTATCGTTTTAGGAAGCTGTCACGGCCTTTGACGACGAAAATGGACTTGATTGGGAGGATCGGCAACACTCTCAGGTTGAGAATAGACGAAAACGATTGGCGAGATCGGGGCTCGATAGGATCTTGATGATCGTTTATACAACAAGGAGTTTGAAAAATGGCAAAGAAACAACCCGTATCATCAGCGCGAGGCGCGCGTCTGAAAGAGAGGGCAAAGCATATCAAGGATAGTGATATTGATTTTTCGGATATTCCCGAATCAACTACCGAGGAGCTGAAAAGAGCAGTCAGGATCGGGCGTCCGTCAACCGGAAACGCAAAGCATCTGATAGCTTTCAGGATCGCGCCAAGTTTGCTTTCGAGAATACGCAAACTTGCAGCAAAACAAGGCACTCCATACCAAACATTGCTTCACGAATTACTCGAAGATTCAGTGAGCAAAAGGGCTGATTAGGCCGTATGTCAACATAAGAGACTCGTGTCAGAAACCGCGATTCTGCGATTTTTTTCAGAATTATTTCTGCAAGGCCACAAACGCAGCGAAATTGGGAACAAAGTTCGATTCAACGGTGTCTAAATCTCCAGAGAACAAAAAAGGAGAACACCGATGAACACACCTCACATAAACGTCACACCGCTGATAGATGTCTTGCTGGTACTGCTTATTATTTTCATGGTGGTTGCGCCGTTGAAACCGAGCAGCTTCAAGGCACGCATTCCTTCAGAACCAACTTATGACGGTCCTATCACTCCACATCCCGATACCCTCATTGTATTCATCGGTGCAGACTCCTCGTTGAAACTGAACAAAGAGACAGAAATGGGAAACGTCAGTGACTCGACAAAACTGATCGACCGCCTTAAAAACGTATTTGCTGAACGGATAGCTAACGGCAATGTGTCAGCGTCATTCGCTGACGACCCAAACCGCCCTACAAACGACCGCATCGAGCGCACCGTTTTTATTAAAGCCCCGCGCACCCTCGATTACGGCAGCGTAGCCAGTGTTTTGGATGCAGTAAAATTGGCCGGATCCTATCCCATTAGCCTTCAGATCGATGATCTCGATTGAGGAAAGTGCGAAAGCCTGCACGTGAGTAAGGGCGGAACATTCAACGTTGAGTGTTTCGCCCTTACTCACGTGCGGGCCTCCGCATTATGCTATAATTTTGTTGTTTGAGGACTATCGTCTTCGCTTCGCCGGATATTTTGCTCTCCAAACAGTTCCTCTTCGATGGTGAATTACTACGACATTTTGAAAGTGTCACCAAAGGCATCAAAGGCCGAGATCAAATCGGCCTATCGCCGTCTCGCGCGCAAACTTCACCCCGACAGCAAAACAGGCTCTGAGGAAACGGCCCTGAAATTCGCGGCTATCGCAGAAGCCTGGGAAATACTCGGAAATTCCAAAGAGCGTGCAAAATACGACCAGCGAATATTGCAGCAGCAGTTCAATGGTAACGGCAACGACTTTTCAGATTCGCTTTTTAATTCGTCCAATCGCCATGCACTGCGGTGGCGGCAAATGGTCTATGAAAAGCGTTATAACGACATTATAGACCGCATGATGGAAGAGGAACGCCGCGAATCAACGGCGTTTCAAAGGGCTATTTTCCCACTGGTTTCGTTCCTCTTTTCAACCGTGCTCGTAACGGCTCTTCGCCCGCAATTTTTTGCTCAAGCGGGCGTGATCGGCAACATTGTGATCGTTTCTTTGTTCGTCGCTGGAATTATTCATCTTATTGGGCGAATTCGCGAGGGATTTGACCGATATACAGAATCTGATGACAGCATCCACGACTCCATTTTAGATGGCAATGTGCGGCAGGAACCGCGACGCTCACAATATGCCGTCGCGGCGGCACTGATCGGAGGATTTTTTGTATGCATCGGCATCGGCTTTCTTATTGGAACACAGGTCCACTTTGCTGCCGATCTTTCGCCAATGATGTTCTCGGCCGAATTGAAGCCGGAATTTATATTTTATCCGCCCATAATTACTCTGTTTGTGGATATGATACACTCAGTTACTTATCGCTTTGAGGGTTGATGAATCGGCGGCGGCGTTTGACAAAACCATGCCGAGGCTATAAAATTTTGAGTTCGTCCTAACGGGATATTGAATAAAGATGGCTAATCATAAATCAGCAGAAAAGCGCGTCAGGCAAAATGCGAGACGCAAAGAGATCAACCGCAACAACCGCAGCAAATTGCGCACGCAGATCAAAAAGCTGCGTACATCGTTAGCAACGCATAACAAATCGGAGAGTACCGAGTTGCTGAATCCGACCGTTTCGTTGATCGATAAGGCGGTAAATAAAGGAATTATTCATAAAAACACAGCAGCGAGATATAAATCGCGTCTGACAAGGCACGTTGCAGAACTCGCCTAGAGATCGTTAGTTTTTCAAACAAAAATGTGGAAGCGGCCTGAAACAGGCGTCAGCTTCCATTTTTTTGTTACAATCCACTGGAAATGGCAGCACCAAGGCAGTATCGCTACTTTGACCTGATAATGGCGGCATTTGTCGCGGTTTTGCTGTGTTCCAACCTTATCGGAGTGCATAAGGTATCGTCGGTAGATCTACCCTTGATCGGCGAATATATTTACGGCACCGGCGTCTTATTTTTCCCGCTCAGCTATCTTTTCGGCGATATTTTGACCGAAGTTTACGGCTACGCTCGTTCGCGAAAGGTGATCTGGGCCGGTTTTGCTGCGTTGATCTTTGCTTCGCTAATGTCGTATGTCGTGACAAGCCTGCCTGCCGCTACAACAATGTCAGCCGACCAACAAGCCGCAGTTAGCTTGATCTTTGGACAGACTTGGCGCATCGTTCTCGCTTCCCTTTTGGGATTCTGGGCGGGTGAATTTGTAAATTCGTTCGTGCTGGCAAAGATGAAAATACTGACCGCAGGCAAATACCTTTGGATGCGAACTATCGGCTCTACATTCGCAGGTGAAGCGGTGGATAGCTTGATCTTTTACCCGATCGCGTTTCTGGGAACATGGTCAAACGAACAGGTTGTCACCGTAATGATAGGCAACTATATCATCAAGGTTCTGTGGGAAGTTTTGGCGACGCCATTTACTTACAAGATTGTTAGCTTTCTGAAACGTGCCGAACACGAAGATTTCTACGACAGCGAAACAAACTTCAATCCATTTACTATAGATGTGACCAATGGAACGAACTAGATCGGGACAATTAAATATTGCTAAAGATCTCGCGGTTCAGATAGCAAAGAATTTTCTCATGGGCTCAGCGGCTTTCCGTCGCTGGCGTCTCAAGCGTCCAAAAACTGCTACCACCTATTCGAACATAGATGAGTTCCTGACTAATTACGCCTTCGGAAGCCTCGGATTGATACTCGAATACTCCGGCGATCTAAAAGGAAAGTCCGTTTGCGAGATCGGCCCGGGCGATTATCTAACATCAGGCCTGAGCATATTGGCCGCAGGTGCGGATCACTATTGCGTGATCGACCGCTTTCCTGGGGATTATTTTGGCGAAGCTGCAAAAAGTTGGTATCGCGAGATCGAGAAACATTGGGCACGTTTTTTTCCAAATCTAACGTGGAACAAAACTATCGACGCAGAACATTTTCCCGAAAATTCAAAAGCTAGACTTGAGCTTATCGGCGACCCGCTTGAGTCCGCTCAAACGTCGCGAAGGTATGATCTCATATGTTCATTTCAGGTCGCCGAGCACATCACGGACATCGATACATTTGCGGATGTGCATGCACGGATATTGACGGATAACGGTGTAGGGCTTCACCGTGTAGATTTTGGCCCTCACGATTGCTGGTTTTCTTATCGCGATCCCGGAGTGTTCTTGCGTTTTCCGGATTGGCTTTGGCAGATGACGGGTTCAAATAGAGGCATTCCGAACAGGAAACGACACCATGAATTCTTGGCAGCCTTTGAGCGTGCCGGACTAAATGCCGAGATTCTTTTTACGGATAACTTCGACAGATCATTGATGGACCTCAAAAAGCTAAACAAGAAATTTCTCGAAATGCCAATGGAGTCTGTGCTCATCGGCACGGCGATCTATCGTTTGAGCAAAAAGAAGATCTGATCGACAGCCATGACGAAAACGGCATTATCTATATCAACGCCACTTGTCGAGATTCCCGGCTCGCTTATAGCAAATCTTTCTCCTGCAATGACCCGAAAATTGGCGATAGCGGTCGCGGGTTTTGCAGGCAAGACCGATCCTGTCAAAGTCACCGTTGAAGACTTGCTCAATTACTTTCCTGCCCGGTACGAAGACCGTTCAAATTTCGTCCAGATCAGCGAACTTTCCGGCGACGTCGAAGCCGCGGTTGAGATATTCGTCAAGACTTCCGGCTTTCTTCGGGTAGGAAAGAATCGCGGGCCGCGTCAGCCGCCGCTTTATATTTTTGAGATCACAGGAGCGGACGAGCAGCGACTGCAAAAGCCGGTCATCGTTAAATGGTTTGTCTCAGGAAAACAAGCTGAACGTATCGTCAACTATTACCACGACCGGTTTACACGCGGAACGCGCTTTGTTGCGCACGGCAAATGGGATTGGGACGATCGCCGTAACACGTTTTCGTTGATGGTAAACAAACCGGAGGAATTGGAGATACTGCAGTCGGAACCACCTGCGGTAGCGGGTGGTTTAACAGAGCCTATACTCATAATAGAAGGCGGAGGGGTTTCTGACACGGATGAGTTGTTGGAAGACGATGGTGATCCGGCACTTGCTACGATCCATACCGGCAAGGTTCCGATCTATCGCAAACTCGGGCCGTTCCAGACAAAACGCCTCCGTGAGGTTATTCACAGTGTCTTACAACATCTTGACCGCGTATCGGTAGCCGAGAATTTGCCCGCTGAACTTCTCGAACGTCAAGATCTAATAACTCGCGCGCAGGCTTTGGCAGAAATTCATTTTCCGCCCGTGGACTCTTCGCCGGCGGATTATGAAATGTTTCGCAGTGCCGCTCACACAAGGCTAATCTTCGACGAATTTTTCTGGCTGTCGTTCACGATGCAATTGCTTCGTGGCGAACGACAAAAGGAACCAAAAGGCACCGTCATTGAAATATCAGATGTCACCAAACAAAGGCTTAAGGAGATATTACCGTTCTCCCTTACCAATGCTCAGAAAAAAGTGATCGGCGAGATATTCAGCGATCTAAAATCTGACGCACCGATGAACCGGCTTATTCAAGGTGATGTCGGAAGCGGGAAAACCATCGTCGCCTTTCTCGCAATATTCGCAGCGATGGAAAACGGATATCAAGCGGCCTTAATGGCACCGACCGAAATTCTCGCCGAACAGCATTTTCGAAATGCTAAAACGATATTTGAAGGCTCCGGTTACCGCGCAGAGTTGCTTACCGGCAGCACAAAAGCTGCCCCTAAGCGTAAAGTCTATGAGGCACTAGCAGCAGGTGAAATCAATCTCGTGATCGGCACGCACGCGATCATTCAGGACAACGTAAAATTCGACAGGCTTGGACTCGTTGTGATCGATGAGCAGCATCGCTTTGGAGTGCTTCAACGGGCGCAGTTGCGGGCTTTGGGATTCAATCCGGACGTGCTTGTGATGACTGCTACTCCGATACCGCGTTCGCTGGCGATGACGGTTTACGGCGATCTTGATGTTTCGATCATAGACGAGCTGCCGCCGGGACGCACGCCGATAAAAACTGTCGTTCTTGGTGAGGACCAACGTCACGGCGTCTATAAAGGCATCGACCGTGAAGTGCGTCTTGGCAGACAGGTTTACGTCGTTTATCCGCTCATCGAAGAATCAGAGAAAATGGACCTCAAAGCGGCGACGATCATGTACGAAGACCTGCGGACGAGCATTTTTCCGCAATATACGGTCGGGCTGCTTCACGGGAAGATGAAGCCGGCAGAGAAAGAAGAGATCATGAACGATTTTGTCGCGGGCAAACTCGATATTCTCGTTTCGACAACAGTCATTGAAGTTGGAGTGGATGTCCCGAATGCTTCGCTGATGGTCATCGAACATGCCGAGCGGTTTGGGCTATCGCAGCTTCATCAATTGCGAGGCCGTGTCGGTCGAGGAGCCGAACAGAGCTTTTGCGTGCTGCTGACTGATTTTAAAAAGACAGCGGTCGCAAAAGAACGTCTTGGCATCATGGAGGCAACTTCCGACGGCTTTAAGATCGCCGAAAAAGATCTTGAGATACGCGGACAGGGCGAGATACTTGGAACGCGGCAGTCGGGCATTCAGAATTTCCGTCTCGGCAACATCGTCCGCGACCTCGACATACTCGTCGCCGCGCGAAAGGAGGCAGAACATTACCTCACCGAACGACGACTTTCACCCGAAACATCAAAAATGGCTAAGATCGCCCGCTCGGATAGAAAAATGCGGCTAGGCGGCATCGGTTAAACACTTTTGCCCACACCAATTTGATTCCCTAAACTGTAAGAAGAAGGATTTAATGCAAAGACGCCAAGGTTCAAAGACGCAAAGATCTATTAGATTGATCGATCAAAACCTTTATGGCTTCTTAACTTTGCGTCTTTGCCACTTGACGTCTTTGCGTTAAAAATCCCTATTTATGCGAGTGATCTCTGGCCTTTATCGCGGCCGCGTACTTAAAAGCCCGGCAGACAATAAAACGCGGCCCACGTCGGATCGCCTGCGTGAGACTTTATTCAATATCCTTGTTCCGCGTATAAATGATGAAACTCGATTCCTTGATCTATGTGCCGGAACTGGTGCGATCGGCATTGAGGCACTTTCTCGCGGCGCAGCTTTTGTGACATTTGTTGACCGTTCAAAAAAGTCCTGCGCGTTAATAGAAGAAAATCTCGATAAACTAGACGTTCCCGAATCAAGCACTGAAATCCTTGCCCTTGATGCCGAGAATTTTACCGGACGCGAACACACGACCGGTTGGGACATAGCTTTTTTTGATCCGCCTTACGACTCGGATTACTCGATCGTTGTTCATGAATTCGGTTATAACAAAACTTTGCTAAATGACGACGGAGTTCTCGTTGTCGAGCATCACTCAAAAAAGCACATGCCCGACGAAGTCGGCCAGCTTCGACGTTGGCGGATCCTAAAACAAGGCGAGACCTCTCTCAGCTTTTATGAACACGCCTGATCTATCTGAACAATGAAAATACTCGCTTGGGTCATTCTCTGCTTGATTTGGGGCACGACTTGGATATTCATCAAGGTTGGCCTCGACGATCTGCCGCCGCTTACCTTTGCGGCCGTGAGATTCATATTGGCAGTTTTGATCTTGTTCGTCGTTATCCGCATGCAAAAGATACCGATGCCGAAAACCGTTAAAGAGTGGCGGTTGATCGCTCTGACAGGTGTGCTGCAATTTTCGGTGAATTACAGCATGGTCTTTTGGAGCGAGCAGTACATCACATCGGGACTCGCAGCCGTTTTGCAGGCTATGATAACTGTCTTCGGACTGATACTCGCGTGGATCTTTTTACCAAATGAGCGAATTACGAAGTTAAAGATCTTTGCGGTATTAATGGGCATCGTAGGCGTTGCCGTGATCTTTTACGATCAACTCAACGTGCAAAGCCTAATGGCGTTTCTCGGCTGCGTAGGCGTGGTTGTCGGCTCATATGCCGCTGCACAGGCATCGATCCTCGTAAAAGCAAAAGGCGGAGAACTTCACCCTGCCGCACTTGTTTTTGGCCAGATGATCTGCGGTTTGCCGTTAATAGTAATTTACAGCCTCGCCGTCGAAGGCAATCCTCTAAATATCCATTGGACATGGAGTGCTGTGATCTGTGTCCTTTATCTTACGATACTTGGCACAATTGCGGCATTTTGGCTTTATTATTGGCTTTTAAGTAAAATCGAATCGACCAAGGCGATGATGATCTCGCTCGTAACACCGCTTATCGCTGTCGTGATCGGAGCAGTAACAATAGGTGAAACTCTGCCGCCGCAAACAGGTCTCGGCGGCCTTCTGATCATAGGGAGTATCGGGCTGATCGTATTTCGCAAGAAAATTAACCACAAAGACACAAATAAAGAAAAGATCGCTTAGAAATATTTGAATTAACGATACAACTTTTTTCTACAGTTTCTTTAATACATTGTTTTCCCTTTGTGTTCTTTGTGCCTTTGTGGTGAAAATCATCTTATGTTTTTCAAATTTACAACCGCAGGCGAATCGCACGGCAAGGCGCTTGTCGCCATCGTTGAAGGCGTTCCCGCAGGTTTAGCAATTGATATAGGCGCGATCAATCACGAACTCTGGCGGCGTCAGCAAGGCTACGGACGCGGCGGACGGATGAAGATCGAGACTGATACGGTCGAAATATTGTCTGGCATCCGTCATGGAAAAACTCTCGGTTCGCCAATTGCGCTAACGATCGAAAACAAAGATTTCATTCACTGGCAAGAAGTGATGTCGGTGACGAGTCTTGAAACGGAACCCACCAATCCGCGAGTCGTAAAGCGTCCACGCCCCGGCCATGCCGATCTTGCGGGCGGCCAGAAATATCAAACTCGCGATCTGCGTGACATTCTGGAACGCGCCTCGGCCAGAGAAACGGCCGCTCGCGTCGCCTGCGGAGCAATTGCGAAACAACTGCTCGCGGTCTTCGGCATTGAGATAAAAAGCCACGTTATCAAACTTGGCCATGTGCAGGTTGGGCCGCTTTGGAAAACTTGGGAAGAGATCGCTGCGATTCCTGTGGATTCGCCTCTAAATTGCGCCGACCAACTCAGTCAAAAAGATATGATCAAGCTCATTGACGAGACAAAAACGCAAGGCGACACTCTCGGGGGAATTTTTGAGGTCGTCGCTCGCGGAGTTCCTGTCGGCCTCGGTGCTCACACATCCTGGCACGACAAGCTGGATGGACGTGTTGCCCAAGCGATAATGTCGATCCATGCTGTCAAAGCCGTCGAAATAGGCACCGGCGTAGCCAATGCCGCAAAGCTCGGCTCTGAGGTGCATGATGAGATCTTTTGGAAGGATGAGGGAGGAGGGATGAAGGATGAAAAGGAAACGCCAACCTCATCCCTCATCCCTCATCCCACATCCTTCGGATTCGTTCGCAAGACAAACCGCGCCGGCGGCATCGAAGGCGGCATTACCAACGGCGAAGAACTTCGAGTACGCGGTTACATGAAACCGATCTCAACCCTTCGCAAAACCCTCCGTTCTGTCGATATCGACTCCAAAGAAACCAGCGACGCCGCGTTCGAACGTTCTGACATCACCGCCGTTCCCGCCGCAGGTGTGATCGGCGAAACGATGCTTTCGATTGTCCTTGCAAACGCGATGCGTGAGAAATTTGGGGGCGATTCAATAGATGAGATGAAACGAAACTTTGAAACTTACATGATTACCGTCAAGGAATATTGACGTGAAGTGGATACTAGTCTCCGCTCTATTATTTTTTTTCATGGCGTGTTCCTCGCCTGATCCTGTGAGCAACGTGACTGTTGCTCAAGGCCTCAATGAGGATCCCGCACTTCGTGCCGCGATAAAAAAGATCGAGCCTTTTTTCGAGCGCATGCGTCCGCCCGAACAGTACGACTGGCTTGGTTCGCATCGTGAGCCGGGGCAAACCTTCGAAGAGTATCTTAATAGCAACCCGACCAAACCAACACACGAAAGACAAAAGATCTATGTTCTGCCGCTCGGCAAATTCACCGTTCGTCAAAAGGAAATTATCAATCTAACGGCCAACTATCTTAAGGCCTTTTACGATCTCCCTGTCACGGTTATGCCGTCTCGTCCGCTCACTCGCCCCACCGTAAAAAATGACAGTCGCCAACTTCCTGTCACCAAAACTGAACAGTTACGGACGGGGTATATAATGGATAAACTTCTTAAGCCGATCTTGCCCGCAGACGGCGCGGCGTTGATCGCGTTCACTGCTGTCGATCTGTTTCCTGATTCGTCGATGCATTTCGTTTTTGGCCAAGCCAGTTTGAGTGACCGCGTTGGAGTTTGGTCGCTTAAACGACTCAGTGACAAAACCGATAATGCCACTTTCTTACGTCGGTCACTGAAGATCGCGATACACGAGACCGGCCATATGTTCTCTCTTATGCACTGTACGAAATACGAATGTGTAATGAGCGGAACTAATCATCTCGGCGAAACCGATCGCCGTCCGATCGATGCATGTCCCGAATGTATGGCAAAGGTCTGTTGGATGTCCGGAGTTTCGCCCAGCGAACGTTATGGAAAACTTGCGGCGTTTTGTCGAAAAAATAGTCTACGGAAAGAAGCCGAGGAATTCGAAAAAAAACTGGCTTCGATCGAACACTAATAATTATCTGCCAATATCACGCCTATACTGCATATTGGGCCAGCTTATCTTTTCAACCGCCGAATAAGCTAGTGCGAGAGCATGATCTAAATCATCACCCGTCGCAGTAACACCAAGCACGCGGCCACCGGCCGTAATAAATTCTCTCGACGCAGACAGAGCAGTGCCGGCATGAAATATATCGACATTTGGCATCACTGCTAGTTGGTCCAATCCATTTATTACATCGCCGGTTTGAGGTTTTGCGGGATAATTTGCTGAGGCAAGTACGATACATGCAGAACTGCCTGGAAGCCATTTTATTTCGAGATCATTCAAGTTCCCAGCGAGCATCGCTTCGCAAATATCGACAAGATCCGTTTCTAGCCTGACCAAAATAGATTGAGTTTCAGGATCACCGAATCGGACATTGTATTCGATAAGTTTGGGGCCATTGGCTGTCATCATCAGCCCGAGAAAGAGGATTCCTCGAAATCGAAAGCCTTCTTTTATGCTGCCTCGCAAAGTCGGATGAATGATTCGTTCGGTTATATCCTGCAACTGATCTGCGGCAAGCAGTGAATCGTCGCTAAACGTTCCCATACCGCCGGTATTCGGACCCGTGTCGCCTTCGCCGATGCGTTTGTGATCGCGAACGGGCGGCATCAGCGCAAAATCTTCTCCGTCAACGAACATCAACAGCGAAACTTCCTTTCCGACGAGACATTCTTCGAGTACGATCTTTTCAGCGGCATCAGCACCGACCAGATTTTCGAGATTCTTGATCGCAGCAACCGCCTCTGCTCGATTTCCGGCAACTACAACTCCCTTTCCCGCTGCGAGGCCATCGGCTTTTACAACTATGGGCGCAGATTCATTCCCAAAATCGCCGCTTTCAAGTTCGAGTATTGCGAAGCCCGGTGAATGGGCCACGGTGTATTTTGCCGTGGGAATGCCGTGACGGAACATGAAGTCTTTCGCAAACGATTTGCTAGCTTCAAGCTGCGCAGCTTGCTTGCACGGCCCAATTATCTTAAGGCCGTGTTTTTCAAACTCATCACATATACCAAGTGCCAGCGAGGTCTCGCCGCCAACAAAAGCGAGATCAATCAAATTTTGTGACGCAAAAGAGACAAGGCCGTTAATATCATCCGGCATGATTGGCACACACTCTGCCAGTTGAGCGATGCCTGCATTTCCGTTCGCACAATAAAGATTGACGCTGCTATTTTTCTTAAACGATCGGCAGATGGCATGTTCGCGTCCGCCTGAGCCGATGACTAAAATTTTCATAAAAATGACTGCGACCTGCTTTTGGTCACTCAACGGTCTTGACACTCAATATCGATAGTTGTAAGGTCAAATCTATTCAGTTTTGAAAAAAAAACACTAGTGTTTTGTGGTTGATCTCAACTGTAAATCTACTACATAAATTCTATTTTGCTGAAATTGAGCATTGATAGAATGGAGTAAATCGGTCATGTCAGAGGGCGATTTTCATACAACTCCAATTGGGACTTCGAACGGTGCCGAAGATTTCCAAGATGTCTCTATTCGCTGCATGGATTGTGCCCAGGATTTTATTTGGACGATCGGCGAACAAGTATTTTTCCACGACAAGAGTCTCCTCAATCCTCCTAAACGCTGTAAACATTGTAAGAAAGAAAAAAATCGCCGTTTGGAGGCTGTCGCAAGCAACCGCCTTACAGGAAAGCGTGAAAAGATCGAGGTCCGCGCCGAGTGCGCAAAATGCTCTGCCGCAACCACAGTTCCCTTCTATCCTTCACAGGGCCGACCGGTTTACTGCCGTAATTGTTTTCTTGATGTGAACGCCGGAAACGGAAACGGCACAAACAACGGTTCTCGCAGGTAAATTAACCACCTACATGGACATTGGGCCGCATTTCAGGATCATCTTCTGCCTGCCTTAATATTTCACGAGTAACCGGTGCCGTGTCGCCCTCGCCAAACAAAATATATCTTGCTAAATACATGATCGGATTGCCCTCACTCCAACCAAAATAGACGTGTGGTATTTTACCTGTCTTATCGCGCAGATAAAGCAGAAAAGCAGCAATGGCATTTGGCACTGCAGGAGCCTGTGTTCGTAGAATTTTATATCCTTCGACATCAATACCGCGAATATAGAGTTTCCCTTTAAACTCAGACGAATCACCCGGCTCTATCTCATAAAAAATAACCGGATCTGATGAAGGAATGTGATTGTCGACGCGCTTCTCGTGCTCCTTGAACCGATACTCGGTCATGTCGCCCGTCTCGCGGCGATTCGTCACGATTCGGAGTTCCCCTTCATCATTTAGTTCATCTATAAAGGCCTGAGCTGCTTCATCAAGCTCGATCTTATCAATTCGGATCTCAGTCGACCGCATGGCCCTCGATATGAATGATGCCGCAATGATTGCAAATATAAAGAACGAGGCTATCTTGATGCCATCCGGTCTTTCAATGATATTTGCCACAGTCGTATAAATAAATACGGCGGAAATAAGCCAAAACGCGCCTGTCCAACCGCTTCGACGCCGTCGTGCAGATAAAGAAACGGCGATCGCCGCCGACGACATCAAAACCAGAACGCCGGTCGCGTATGCTCCTGCCTGAGCATCAACATTAGCATCAAACAGCAAGGTTACGGCAAAACAGATAACGGTAAATACCAGCACAAGCGGACGCGTCGCCCTCGACCATTCCGGAGCCATGCCGTATCGAGGCAAATATCGCGGCACTATGTTCAACAATCCGGCCATCGCAGACGCTCCTGCAAACCAAAGGATCAAGATAGTGCTGAGATCATAAAACGTGCCGAACAAATCGCCCAGTTTTTTGTGAGCTATAAATGCAAGAGCACGCCCGTTTGCTTTGCCGATCTCTTTCGTAACTCCCGATGCTGTCTGCTCTGGTGTACAAGCACAATATTCTGGAACTGAATGGGTTTGCTTGCTAAGACTACAATCAACACGCGGACAAAATTCCGTTTTTTGAATGAGTAAACTGGTAACAAAGCTACTAGCAATGAGCAAAAAGCTCATTATCAACGCCGCAGTCATCAAAAGTTTGCGAGTATTCTCGATGCGATTCGGGCTTTTTACGAGCGGCATCACTGCAACGCCGGTTTCAAAACCAGACAGACCTAGCGCTAGTTTGGGAAAGCTGACTACGGCAAGCAAAACAATTCCCGCCAGTCCTGCGATGTTGTAACTACCGAACGACACTTTTGTCGTGAACATCGACTCACGCCAGTTAGAAAGCAGCTCAGGATGAGTCGCAACTTCGTAAAGTCCAACGCCTAGCACGATCAAATTCAACAAAATATAGGTAGCGACAAGAAAAACAGCAATACCAATTGCTTCCTTAAAACCCTTGAGAAAAACGACGCCGAGACAAGCGATCAGTGCGAACGTTACTATTACGGGATGTTCGAGAAACGGCAGATGCTCGTGGATAAATGGATTTTCGAGTATGTGAGCAGTTGCGTCGGCTGCAGACAGGGTAATGGTGATTACAAAATCTGTGGCGACAAAACCGAGGAGAACGAGGACGAAGAGTTTGCCCTTCCATCTCGAAAGCAAGGCTTCGAGCATGGCTATCGAGCCTTCGCCGTGAGGGCTTTCCTTGGCAACGCGACTGTAGATCGGGAGTGCTCCAAAAAGAGTCAGGAGAATCAGGATAAACGTGGCAACTGGTGACAAAACTCCGGCTGCCAGAAAAGCTATGCCCGGTTGATAACCCAGCGTCGAAAAATAATCGACGCCGGTCAGGCACATCACCTTCCACCATGGATGGCTGTGGTGCTTTCCCTCAGGAGCCACCGGACCCTCGATCTCGGCAACGCTTCCGTCAAAAAGCCATTTCTTGAACCATCCCGGCTCGCCTGTTTTCATAACCTCTGAAATCAAAAACCGCCGAGCGTCTAATACCCGCGGTTTCTCAGGACACGTATAAGGTCTAACTTAACAAAAACACAACCCAGAAAGTAAAACACAAATTCCGGTGAAACAGGTAAATTTTACGCTGATTATCGTTAAGGTCAAGTCTGCTTTTAAGACAAAATAATGGGGGCGCCGTCTCCCACACCGTCGCCCCCTCGTCATTTTTCAATGACTATGTTCACCGGGAGGTGAACAACCATAATTATCCACAGCCAGCTCAAAAACGCAAATAGCGGAGTAATTTTATTAGTAAAAGAAAGGTCTATAAGATTACTCTATGTTAATCGCACCAACCAGAGAGCTTTCAGAACCATTGTCATTTACAAAGATGCTATATTGGCCAGCTTCGATCTCTGGATCGACCATGACCATAAAACTAATTCCGTAAATGCCTTCGCTAAATTCCTGAGAAGTGGGGGACAGCCGAACAAGTTTAATGTAAGGACTGCTGGATCTCAGCTTCAAAGTCTCCGAGGCGAGATCTTTACCACCGATGCTGACAACATAAGCTCTGGCCCGTTTTAAAGAAATACCATAATCAGCAAGTTGTCCATTGAGCCCGAGATAATTGATGAGTACATCAGACGAACGCAACGAGATTTTCTCATTAAGCACCTTACTTTCGCCCGCTTCGATGCTTACGTTTCCAAGCTCACTGCTCACCGATGCAACAAAAAGATCGTTTGATCTCCAATAAACCGAGTATTCACCAACGGGCAGTCCACCTAAACGAAAAGTTCCGTCTACAAAGGTTTCGGTTTGTGCCATCACTCTACCTGAGACCGTTTCTTCAGCCCAAACCTGCAGCCCTTTTCCGGGTTTTCCTGCTGCGGTAGAAAGTTTGCCGCTGATGACGCCGCAGCAGTTCTCCAATTCATCAGGAGAACCGTAAAGTTCACGGATAGCTGCTATGTCACTCTCTGACAAAGTACGTGGGCTTAAATCCGCAACGCCCATCGTTCCGTTCTTCGCAAAGCTTTCCGACATCGTTGAAGAAAGAACTCCAGAATGGTGAAGCCCCAAAAGATGACCGATCTCATGAGTCAGCGTCGACTCAAGGTCGAATGTCCCAAAAGTGCCGTCGGTAGAAAACTGCTGGAATGGATTTAATACAATGTCGGCCTCGGTAATGAAGCCCTTTCGATTAAAAAACACGCGCGTCTTTGCCGACACCGATTCGGCATCCTTGGAAAAGAACAAGACATTTTCCGGCGACTGAGCTATGGTTATCAAACTGATACCGTCGCCAGCAGCCCCGCCTAGGCTTACACTTTGTTTATCGGAGAATTCTATCTGCAGATCGACATTAGCCGCACTCGTCCACGCCTTAAGGCTACGACGAATCGCTCCGGCAACGTCGCTGTCGTACTTGATGTTTGAGCTAGTTCGTGTGAGCGAACTTGAAATCGCGATCTTGACCGTTTTGCTTTTCCAGCGAAGACGCTGAAGATCAGACCTGGCCGGAGCAGCCATCCCAGCGGCTGGCGCAACGGTGTTTGTACTGCCAAAGGCAACAGTTGAAAAACAATACAGGATAAAAGACCCTAAAATAAGGATACGGATCACTTTCATCAACTTAATTACATACGTGAACCGGCTTCTTCATCGCCTCGTCCGACATTTTCCAGATCGGAGAAACTAACTACAATGAGAAGCACTACGAGAGCCAACGTTGTCAATACATACAAGATCGGGATCTGCTCAAAATAGATCAACGAACCAATAACTGCCCCTACAACCAGCAAATAGAGAACCACTGTCATTGTGCGGCCAAGTTTTTTATTTTTGTTTGCCATGTTATTTTCTGTGAACAGCTCTTGAAGTCAAAATTCCAAAATGCCACTCAATTATTCAAATTACATTCGTGCCAAGCTCAATCGATGATCCGCAACGGCAGATCCTGGTTATCCACGATCTTGTTTTCGCTTGCGGCGATAACCGGCGGATACTTTCGTTGAACACGGCCTTTGAATGCGACCTCTATTATATCAAAAGGTTTCAGATCGACGTCATTTATTTCGCCTTTTTTGATTTTTTCGAGGTCAACTTGCACGATATTCGTTTCGGAATTATCACGTCGAAAAATGGTCACCTTTTGAACGATCGCCCCTTTCGCAAGATCCCCGGCAGTCGAAATAGCCCGCGTTAAGGTCATTCCCGAGCGTGAATATATCGGCCTTGGGTTATTTACCGCTCCGATAACATATATCGGAAAAGCCTTATCGACGGTAATAATATCACCGCTAAAAACGAGCGGATCCGCAGAAGTTTTGCCTGTCAAAAGCTCGCTTATTGAGATGTTAATTGCCTGAAGGCCGTTGCCTGATGGCCTATTTTCGCTGGATGCAGCTCCTAACTGACTTAGACAATTAAGTTCAGGACGTCTCAAAATAGTGATCTCGCCGCTAGCATCGTCGGTCAATCCGCCCGCAGCAACTATCAACTCTCTGAGCCGAACAGTACGCATCACACGAAACCGCATCGGAATCTTAATTGCGCCGTCCAGTCTAGCCACGGCTCGATTCGAACGATCCACTATCCTGACCGTTACCTTTGGATCGCGCAGAATTTTTGAATAAATTCGTGCCAGTTCGTCAGCTATGTCATTCTCAGAGCGGCACAATCCAGTAATTGTTGACAATTGATCCAAGCCTTCAAGGGTTCCGGTAGAAGTGAGTGTTCCACGCCAGTCGTATTCAAGAGTACCTGCAAAATCAACGTCTATCAGATCCCCAAAGTGGATCAGGTCCAGTTCGTTCTTTGGTTGTTCAGGTGTTTCGGATGGAGCGGGTGCTTGAGAAAGAATGCAAAGACGTAAGACGACTACGCAGATAAGGCTCCAAAAAACAGATGATGTACCTTTCACGTCAATGCGGCTTGGTTACGGGAAGAAAATAAATTACTTAGTCGGTTGTTTGTTATTTGCGCCTACCGTTTTCTTCTTTTGGTGATGATTGCGTGTATTGACGGTTCCCGGAACGGCAAACCCTTTAAACTCCCAATTACATCCGTCGCACAGCAAATTATAGCGAAGGAACACTTTTGAAAAGATAGAAGTTGGCCGGTATCCGCGTCGGATACGACTGCTTCCACATTTAGGACATCGTTGGGAAATCATCTCATTTACCGAATTAAAATCGGTGTAATCGATTATTTTCCCTTATTTCCCGCTTTCCAGCAAACGTATTCGGTCAATTTCGGCGTTTATGTGCATCGCAGCATGTTCACGGTCCTTTGTGTAAATATTATCGCGGCCCAGATCAAACAATGCGTCGCGGTAAAGGCTCAATGCCTCACGAAACTCTCCTTTGAATGCCGCCCGTTCCGCCCGTTCGACTTGATCTGAGACACGGATCGACACCGTCATTTCCTCCAGCAGATCGCGCGATTCCAGCAAACTTTGTTCAGCCGGATAAAACTTCAGGGCATAGTCGATAACTCCGACTGCCTCTTTCGCTGCCTCGATCTTGTCCGCAATGTCTGTCCGGGTGTTCGCTTCACCGGTCAGAGATCTTGCCTCGATCTCGGCCCACTGCAGCAAATGATAGCGATGATACTCGGCCGCTGACCTTCGGCCTTTTAATAAAGCGCTGAATCGCGGTGAATTGGGATTGACCGTTTTCAATTCGCTGTCGGCAAGCGCAAGATATTCGCCGCAAAGCTCAAAAACCTCACGATGTCCGGCGGAAAATTTACTCAACACCTTTGCCGCACTTGATTTCTGTTTTATGTCGGCGAGGATCGCGGAGTTTTGTTCGAGGGTGACTTTGTTAGCACTATGGCGGTTTCTGAACTGAGGATGAACGCCTGAGTACTTTTGTGCCAAACCGGGTTCAATAAATCGGTATCGCTGGGCGCGCCTCAGCAACATCGAACGCAGCACGACAGCCCCGCCGAGAATCATGCTCGCTCCAACACCCGAAGTCACCCATGGTGCGTCCTCGCCTTCCTCACGCAAGACTCCCCAGGTCAAAAAGAAAAACGCGATCGCGACCGAAACTGCTAGCACGTAATAATTCGATGCCGGCAGCCAGAATGGCCGGCGAACGATACCGACTGCCGCGTGGCGTCTTTGACTGGAATGTAAAGAGTTCCGTCCCTGCATTATGGTTAAAGATATTGGCCGATTTTCGACACTTAATACTGAAATTTTTAACTGGGAATGTCAATAGAATTAACTACAACATGAAGATCAATAAATCATTTTTGATATAATGCGACAATGAAACGGCAAAAGAAAAAGAAGGTTGAGGATCGGCCGGTTTTTGATTCGATCCGAAAGCCTACGGCTCCACCAACTCAAAAATTTGGTGGTGACAAACCTCAGGAGAAGCTTTTACCGTCAGGCCGCAAATCAAAACACAAAAAAGATCCGGGAATGGACTCGTAGATATGGCAATCGCTGGCAGAAATGGTAATGGACGCAAGGTTCCGGGAGTTTGGGCTCGTCCCGAGATGAATGTTACTTTTATCGCGGAAATAATGCCGGGCATACCCCGTGAGGAGAGGACGTTTCGCATACAACACGTCTTAAGAAACGGACGCGTCAAACTTCATGATTTCCCCGGCGAATTTCGCGAGGCGGCCTTTGAACCACTTGATTTTACTAACGCAAAATAATCAACGACTACCACTCGTAAACTTTTCCAACTTCGAGGACATTCAATCGCCTCAATGTGAGTTCGCCGATCTCTTTCACTATAGTGTCTCGATACATCGGCTTTAAGTTAATTACATAAACTTCACAATCCTGGTTTGTGAATTTTTCAAGCTCGCGTTCAAGCTTTTGGGGCGTAAGATGATTTGATACGGCGGCAAGCTCGCTCATCTCGTTTGGAAAGGCACACTCGACCAAGACAGCCTTCAGATCCGAAGTTGTGTTTAGGACACTCCAAATATCCTCAGTTTCAGCCGTGTCGCCGGTAATGCCGACCGACACTTTGCCGTCCGAGACCACATATCCGCTCGCCGCGACCTTATGATTCACCCCAACGCTGGTGACAGTCAGGTGCTGTGCCGAGAATTTGCTTCCCTGTTTGAATTCGTGGTATTCGACCACCCTGCCGGACTTATTCATCAGCTCAGAAAATCTCGGATACACCGCCCAGTTGAAAATATCACGCTCGAGTGTCTCAATTACATCTTTCGTCGCATGAACGCGGATCGGCTCGTTAAGGGTGGCAAAAAGATCGTCGATAAACATCGGAAGCCCGGCGATGTGATCAAGATGTGTATGCGTAAGTATTATGTCGCGAACCTGCTGACGCTGAAGCTCCGTGCATGAAAATGCCAAGCAGCCGGCATCGATAGCGACTCGATCGTCGATGATGATCGACATCAAATGTTGTCGGGCAGATGCCCTTCCATCTTCATCGATCGTACTCGGAAGTAATTGGACTCTCATCTCAGATCAAAAAAATCAATAATCTATCGTGCGCAAGTTTGTGCTCGGCCACCGTCTATCTCGTAGGTCGCTCCGGTGATCCATCCAGCATTTTCGGACGCAAGAAAATAGATCAATTCTGCTACCTCTTCCGGTGTTCCGACGCGGCCAATCGGATGTGTTGTCTTGGAATGCTCCAAAAAATTCTGATACGAAGTGTCATCCATACCGCCGCGTTTATGAATATTTGTTACTACAACTCCGGGATTTACCGCATTAACGCGGATCCCCTTAGCAGCAAGTTCAAGTGCTGAGCACCGCGTTAGCTGGTCAACGGCTGCTTTTGAAACACAATACCCCAATACTCCGGGAAACGCACGCGTACCGGCAACACTCGATACATTGACTATATTTCCCTTAGTTTTGGCAAGATGCGGCACACATCGCTGCATGAGGTTAAAAACCGAGCGAACATTAATATCCATCAGATCGTCCCAGTCTTCGAGTGACGTGTTTTCAACGGTTCCATTCCTGATAATTCCCGCTGAATTTACCAACACATCGATCTGTCCAAAACTTTCAATTGCAACAGTAATTATCCGATCAGCTTGCTCCGCTTCGGTAACGTCCGCAAGATGTACCTTGATCTGACCGTCAGCCAATGGGTCATTTAACCCGTTCAAGGCACTTTCGTCGCGTCCAACCGCAACAACATTCATACCTTTCCCAGCAAACAACATAGCCGTTGCCCGTCCAATACCACTGCTTGCACCGGTTACGACCGCGACTTTTCCATGCATATCTTATTATTTAAATAGTCGGATTTCGCAGATAAGAATACCAGTCCATCCCAAATTCTGGCAAACGGAAATACTCATCCATCGTACGATATTATTTCTTATGGGTTAGCAGGCCGGAAAATAACGTCGTACCGTGGAAGTTGGGGTTTCAATTTTCGCGTTAATCTGCTAGCTTGAAGCGAGATTGTTGTAAATTCAGCGGTCGTTGCTCTTTGAAAACTAAATGGTGAATCGCTAATTTTTGGCTTATGAAACGCATTTCACGTTTCAGCGTGAATTGATATCGTTGCGGCGTTTGAATGCCATAACACTAGTGTTTACAGCAATTGTAATTTTTGCAAGAAATCGTAAAACTTTTTTCAGAATCGTGGAATTCGGGTAATTTGTACACCTTAAGCCCCTCAACTGCAACATTTACAGCGTTCCACCCCGATGTGGAACGCGGTGGAACGACAGAAACGAAAATCGCGAAAAAAAACGGTGGGACAGTGGGACAAGCGGCAATTTACAGACAAGCGCAATTAGCGGTCAACATATTGCTCACCGCTTTCCAATTAAGGTTTAAGAATTTAAAGAGACGGAAACTTATGATTCGCTTGGACGCGGGTTTGAGGCACGGAAGAGTTCAAAAGCGGCTTTGGTTTCGGTGCTTTTACGGATCTTGAAGTCGGCGACCCAGTCTGAAACGGTCGAAACCATCTCACGGGCAGCGTTTCGGGGTGCAGACTTTTTCCGCTTCTTTTTACTGACCTTAAAGGCCGAAGCTTCCTCTTTTTTTACTATTTTTATCTTAGGTCTATCTGTCATGACTTTATTCTATCTGCCGCATGTTGCGGAATTATTAAATGCTGATGTTTTTTGCTGATCGCAAAATTTATGAGAACAAATCGGCTATTTGCACTAATTGGATTACGACAACGTGTGTGTGGTTGTTCCAAAAATGTTGCACACGCAGTATTTGATATGCTTCTGACTGATATTAGGCCGATTGCCGATCGCTGAACGTGTTTTTATGGCGTCAATTGTTCTATGATGTTTCTATGTTCGCCGTTGCTGACATGATCGTTATTCACTTCGCTTTCGGCTCGCCATTTGGCGTGTACCAGATCGCACGTGGGGGACGAGTGAGATCAGCAAGGTCAGCGGTAAATGTTGCCCTACATTTTACTCTATGGCCGATCTTTGCCTTGGCATTTTTACGTAAATGGCTGACTGAATACAGCAGCAATCCGGAAGAAACATCTGAAGGCAAAATTGCTGATATTCGCTCAAAACTTGAGGAACTGGTATTTTCGACCAATTCGCCCGTCTCGATCCTTGGATTTCGTGAAGTTTTTGCCCGATATACTGACCTCACCTCAGCATTGAACCACGGTCGATCGACCGATTCGCTAAAAAACGTGCTCAATGTTAGCGGACACAAAAATATTACAGCAGCATCGGCATGTATGGCTCGCCGCAACCGACGGTTGCTTCATTTCCATCAGGAACAAGCTAGAAACGAGTTTATTGAAATGCTCTTGCATTTCCACGATGTCCATTCAACTAAATACGGCGCTGTCGCTGACTGTATCGTGGATCTCGGATATTTGTTAGAAGATCATAAAACATTGGAGGTCGTTGGCCGCCTGAACATGAAGGGTCAAAGACAAGACCCGTGGCACGTCACCCTAAACTAACGAATTCTCCATAAGACCATTACGACCAGATCGTCAGTGATGTTGTGCTATAGAAAGAATCTAATTAGGAGGCTAAAAATCTATGACAGATCAAACTAATACAGCTGCGTCTACAATGCAGGAAATACCGCCCGAAGGGAAGATAATGCAGCTTATTATGGGCGGTTTTGTTGCGCAGTCCGTCTATGTTGCGGCAAAACTTGGCGTCGCTGATCTTTTGGCAAAGGCAGAAAAAACTACCACAGATCTCGCTGCTGCGACCCAGACTGATGAACGATCGCTTTACAGGTTGCTCCGAGCTCTTGCCAGCCTAGGCGTTTTTACCGAAACGTCTGACAGAACATTTACTAATACGCCAATGAGCGAGACGATGCTGGCTGATTCGCCAACGAGCATGCGGGCTATGCTACTGATGGTCGGCGACCCTGAGCACGGCCGAGTGATCAACGACCTGGAATACAGCGTTCGCACCGGCAAACCGGCTTGGGAGCATGTTCACGGTGTGCCGGCATTCAAGTATTTCTTCGAAACAAACAAGGAATTTGGCGACATATTTAACCAGGCGATGACCAGCGGTTCACATGCACAGATCGCGGCGGTGCTCGCATCTTACGACTTTTCAGATATTGGAACGCTTGCCGACATTGCTGGCGGCCACGGGCATCTGCTTGGCGGAATTATGAAGAAATATCCGTCTATGAAAGGCGTACTTTTTGATCTTGGCGTCGTGCTCGCCGGAGCTCCTGAAATGCTGGCCTCGTATGGCGTTGCCGACCGTGTCGAGATGGTCGAAGGGGACTTTTTCAGTGACATACCGGTCGCCGCGGACGCCTACATTCTAAAGCACATTATCCACGATTGGTATGACGACAATTGCGAAAAGATACTTGGATGCATACGCCGCTCGATGCCCGATGACGGCCGCGTATTGATCGTTGATTCCGTAATTCCGCCAGGCAACGCCCCTCATCCAGGCAAGCTACTCGATCTTGAAATGCTTATCTCACCCGGCGGCGTCGAAAGAACCACGGCTGAGTTTGAAACATTACTGACCAACTCCGGCTTTAAGATGACACGCATCATCGCAACGCCCTCACCAGTAAGCATTGTCGAGGCGTTCAAGGCATAATGCATTCTCAAACACCGCCGCAACGTGTCGTGATAACCGGAATAGGATGCGTCACACCTATCGGCATCGGGCGAGAAGCATTTTGGCGGTCACTCGAAAACGGGGTTAGCGGAGTAAGGCAAATAGTGGATTTTGATGTCACTAATTCGCCTGTGAAAATAGCTGCCTATGTTCCTGACTTTGACTGGCAATCTCAATTAAATCCAAAAGATCGTAAACACGTTGCCCGCACCGTACCGCTTGCTTTGGCGGCTGCCCGCGAAGCTCTCGCGGACGCAAACATAGAGCCTGAGCATCTTTCGCTTGAAGAAAAACAGGCCTTCGGTGTCGAACTCGGAACCGGCGGTGGCGGCCTTGCTTTTACCGAAAAGCAGTATTCATATTGGTACATCGGCCCTGAAACGCAGGCGAGCGTCTATGTTATCCCTTCTTCAACACACGGCGGCCTTTCAAGCGAGCTTTCAATGGCTTTCGGACTTCGCGGGTTGTCGCATGTAGTGTCAACTGGCTGCACGAGTTCGACGGATGCCATATTTTACGCAGCCCAGCATATCGCTACCGGCAGACAGGACAGGATGATCGCTGGCGGTGTCGATGCTCCACTCGCTCCGGGAATTCTCGCTGGATTTAATGTAATGACGGTGCTGACCAATCAATGGAATAAAGAACCACAAAGAGCGTCTAGACCATTTTCAAAAAACCGTTCCGGCATGGTGCTTGGCGAAGGCTCGTGGATGTACATTCTCGAAAGCCTCGAATCCGCCCAGGCTCGCGATGCAAAAATTTACGCCGAGATCACTGGCTATGCTTCCACGTGCGATGCTTATCACCGCGTGCGGTTGGAAGATTCCGGCACCGAACCAGCCCGAGCAATGTCCCTCGCTCTCAAAGACGCCGGCAGACATCCAGCCGACGTCGACTACGTAAATCTCCACGGCACATCGACTGTCCTGAATGACAAGATCGAAACCAACGCGGTCAAGATCGCACTTGGCGATCATGCCTATCAAATACCGATGTCGGCAACGAAATCACAAATTGGTCATCCGCAAGGAGCAAGCGGGTCAGCTGGTATTGGAGCTGCTCTTTTCGCGCTCCAAACTCAAACTGTTGCCCCGACAATTAATCTCGACGAACCTGACCCTGAATGCGACCTTGATTATGTCCCTAACCAATCAAAACCTGCCACTGTAAATGTAGTATTGTGCAACTGCATTGGATTTGGTTCAAAAAACAGTGCTCTGGTGCTGGAAAAAATAAACGCCTAAATGTCTCGTGATTTTTCCAAACGCAGCCATCAACTTGAACGCCTCGACGTCGGCGACTACACGCCAGCCGAATATCGCCGCTGGCAGAAGGAAATGCGTTTTATTCACCGGATCTTTGGTGAAATGCGTGCCCTTAGGCGGACACTTTGCCGAGACCTCAAACGGACGGAGGGCCCAGTTTCCGTGCTTGATGTCGGTGCCGGTTCGGGCGAATTGCTGCGTGCATTGAATACTTGGACATACGCCCGCAAAACCTTTTTTGTAGGTGTTGAGATAAACCGTGAGGCCACGCTTTCTATCCAAAGCGAGACGATCTCGGCCGTTCAAAGCGACGCATTGAATCTTCCGTTTGCGGACAAGAGTTTTGATTTTGTTTTTTGCTCCCTTTTTCTACACCATCTTGGCGACGAAGCCGCTGTCAGCCTTCTCAAAGAAATGAGCAGGGTCGCCAGGAAGCGTATTTATGCCATCGACCTTAATCGCCATCCGACCGCATATTATTTGTATAAGGCTCTGGGCAGGGTTCTGCTGCAGCGCTTTACGCTTGAGGATGGTGCTCTGTCGATACTCCGAAGTTTCAACCCGGAAGAACTGCTGGGCCTTGCGAGATCGGCAGGCCTGCACAATATAAAGATCGAACATTCCCGTGTAAACCGTTTGATATTGTCCGGCCGTTAAACTTTCCTAATGAGCATTACGCTTAGATCTGAATATGAAGTTGCGATAGTCGGTGCCGGCCCGGCGGGTTCCAGTTGCGCGATCCGTCTTGCTCAGAGCGGCGTGAAAGTTTTGCTGATCGAACAAAAACAATTTCCACGAGCTAAGTTATGCGGCGAATTCATTTCTCCAGAATGTTTCATCCATTTTGCCGAGCTAAGTGTCCTTGACGAAATGTCGATCGCAGGCGGAGTCGCACTCGAACGGACAGTTTTTTACGCGCGAAATGGTAGATCGGCCACTATCCCAAGCAAGTGGTTTGACGCAGATTCTCACGCATTGGGGTTGAGCCGTGCTGAAATGGATCTCCGGCTTCTAAATCGAGCACGAGCAGCCGGTGTCGAAATTCTGGAGGAAACGAGTGCCACAGGTTTGTTATTCGATAACGGGAAAGTTAGCGGTGTGCGGCTAAAAAACAAAACCCGCGAAACATTTGGGGCGAATTCGGCCATTACTATAGATGCAACGGGGCGAGCGAAAATATTAGCAAGGCAAATCGAAAAAAATGATGAAAATTTTAGACATAAACGAGCTGATTTTGTCGCGTTCAAAACTCACCTAAATGGAGCGACGATTCCACACGGCGATTGCGAGATATACGCATATCGCGGCGGTTATGGCGGTTGTAACTGCGTCGAAAACAACCGTTTTAATTTGTGTTTTATCGTCTCGACAGAGATCGCAAAAAAATACAACAGCGATGCGTCAGAGATTCTGAAGAAAGTCGTTTGTGAAAATCAACGAGCTGCTTTTTCGCTTCGCAATGTAGAAATCATCGATGATTGGCTTGCGGTGCCGATAGAGAGTTATGGCCGTGCAGAACTTGCTCCTACCAAAGGCCTATTGACGATTGGCGATGCGGCAGCATTTATCGATCCATTTACCGGCAGCGGAATTTTACTCGCGCTAGAAAGCTCAAAGATCGCCGCTAGCGTCATAAATGATGGCCTTGTGTCACAATCTTCTTTTGCTGAGATCGCGAATGAATATAAAAGGCAATACTCCATCTCCTTTGACCGTCGCCTCAGAATAAGTTCATTCGTCCGTCACGCCGCTTTCGTGCCTTTCCTCGCCGAGACCGTAATAAAAACGCTCGCAATGAGTGACCGCCTCACCTCTCGTCTGGCAAAAGCAACGCGCGGCTAACTGAAACTTTCTTTAGTGTTTTGTATTTCCCAAGATTTGATCGATCGCATGTTTAAGCACAGGCCGGATCACTTCAAAACATTCCTCGACACCTTTCGGCGAGCCGGGCAAATTAACAATAAGTGTAGTTCCTCGAATGCCGCAGATGCCGCGTGAGAGCATTGCCATTGGTGTCTTGGCGGCCGTTTCACGGCGCATCGCTTCCGCGAGACCGGGAGCTTCGCGTTCGATCACAGCCCGCGTTGCTTCAGGCGTGTTGTCTCGCGGGCCAAAACCTGTTCCACCGGTTGTAAGGATCAGGTCGATGTCTTCCCTTTCAGTCAGGGTATGCAGCGTGTTACGAAGATGTTCCAGATCATCGCTGACTATAATCTTCTCGACTATCTCGGCATCAATAGAAGATAAAAGTCCAGCCAGCCGCTTGCCCGACAGATCGTTGTCAGTGCTACGGGTGTCACTTACGGTTATTATCGCGGCTTTAGGTTTCATTTATTGCAGGATTATTGAACTCTTCATGGCTCGACCAATGCTTGTCAGTAATAGAGATTTCGGATGAGAGTATTTCATCAATCGCCCTTTGTAAGGCTCCCACTCGCTCCGACGTATCGGTTTTCCCAAAAAACAAAAACTTCGTGATCGTTGGCTCATGCGGTTCTATGAAACATAAAAATCCATTTGGAGATTCGTCATAGTTTCCGCAACCAATCCAGAGCGGAAAATCTTCATTCTCAATCGGAAGCATCCAACCCCAGTCCTCGGCAATGAGATCGTGGGGATAAAACCCTTTTTTCCTCAAACCGTCCGACAGGAACTCCGCTAAGCGTTTTCCGTATCTAACTGGATTAATATCATCTTCCTCACCTTCATAAGGGGGAAACGCGTCAGACCGAAATTCTACATATGTCAACATATTTTTGCTCTCATCCCGCGGTCGCTTCGATCTCTTCGATACGCCTCGCCTTTTTGTGACTGTAAAAAACGCTCATCAAAACACCCAATACAACAAGCAACATTCCCGCCAACGATAGTATGGATTGTGGCTCGCCAAATATAAACCAGCCAAAAGTCAAAGCATAAATGAGGCCCGTATAGTTGATGATAGCGACACCAGCAATGCGTTCGCTTTGTAGTGCCCTCGTCAGAAATACCTGGCCGAGCTGCGAGAAAATCCCGACAAGCAAAAGATAAAGCCAATCCCAACCATACGGCGTTTCCCATTGAAAAAACAGGCTGAAAAATCCGACTGCCAATCCTACGAGCTGAAAATGCAGCACGACGGTCAACGGGTGCTCTTTTCCGCGAAGGCTGCGGACCAGATTATATGCCATGCCCGAACAAGCCGCCGATAAAATGCCCACAGCGAGATAAAGAGGCGAGATCCTGTTGTCAAAACGCTCGATCAGTAGCACCCCGCTAAATGCAATAGCATAAAACAGCCACTGTGCCGGCATTACGCTTTCCCTTAAAACAAAGATCGCGATAGTGGCTGTAAATATCGGCGAAAGATATTGTATCGTCTGTGCCGACGCCAACGGCATTTGTTGAAGAGTTAGGAAAAAACAAAAAAGAGCCGTCGTGCCAAATATTCCGCGAAGCAACAACATCGAATGATTCGAACCGATCACGCTCGCTTTTGCACGCTGCAGTCCATAAACACAGAGTGCACTAGAAACAATGCAGCGAAAAAACACGATCTCCATCGCCGGAATGTGCGCGACTTGTTTGACAAAAACGTTTGCCAAAAAAAATGCGAGCGTCGATAAAAACATCGCACGCACGCCTTTTGTAAAAAATGTAGGTTTCTCGCTCAAATTACGAGGTTAATTATTTGTTGCCACCATTGCAACCGCAATTGTCGCCGCATCCCGCTTTCGATGAAAAGGAGTCACGTTTTTGCAGCAGCGAACGACCTGCAAAAACGATCGCTGCAATTATAATTATCCCGACTAATATGCTTTGAAAGTACATTTAACCAAAACCGAGTAATTTGCCGCCCTGATATGTGATGAAAGCTCCGACATACGCAAGCGCCGTCATATAGGCCGTCATAAACAGCGGCCATCTCCATGAATTTGTCTCGCGGCGGACGACAGCAATGGTGGACATGCATTGCATAGCAAGAACAAAAAAAACCATCAGCGTCAATGCCGTCAATGGCGTCCAAACGGGCTTGCCGTCGTCAGTTTTTGCATCGCGAACTGCGGCAATAAGCGTTTCTGATTCTTCGTTCTCGTCCTTGCCAACGTTGTAAATAATGCTCAGCGTCGAAACCAAAACTTCCCGTGCCGCAAAGCTTGCGATCAGTGCAACACCGATCTTCCAGTCAAAACCAAGCGGCTGAATCACCGGCTCGATCGCATGTCCTAATTGGCCGGCGAAAGATTGTTTGAGATGTTCAGACGGCATGCACTGGCGGAGCGTATATCCAGTAGGATATCCTCGGCAGTCTTTGGCCGTGTCTGGACCTACCGCCTGATCGGGAAAGTACATCAACGCCCAAAGAATTATTGAGATCGCCAGGATCACAGTTCCCGCACGTTTTAGAAACAGCCACGCGCGCGTGAGCATGTTTTGCACAACAGTCCGGAGGTTTGGCAACCGATACGGCGGCAGTTCCATAAGGAACGGTGGTGGTGGGGCCTTTAATAGAGTTCGTTTTAAAACGAACGCGGCGGCGATAGCGACGATGATACCGAGCGCATACATCGCCAGCATCAACACCGCACCAAGCGAAATAAATCCGAATACTGTTTGACCGGCAAAAAACGCTGCTATCATCAGCGTATAAACCGGCAAACGAGCTGAACAGCTCATAAATGGCGCGATCATTATTGTTGCAAACCTATCGCGTCGGCTTTCGATAGTTCGTGTCGCCATTATTCCGGGAATTGCGCACGCAAAGCTGCTGATAAGCGGCAGAAATGCCTTTCCGTGCAGCCCGACGCGGCTCATGAGTTTGTCGAGCAAAAACGCGGCACGCGACATATAGCCGCTGTCTTCGAGCAACGAAAAAAAGAAAAAAAGTAGTAATATCTGCGGGAGAAAAACAACAACGCCGCCGACTCCTGCAATTATTCCGTCTGCAAGAAGATCAGTGAGAATGCCCGGCGGCATTTCGGTTCGAACAAGTTCGGCAAGCGAGCCAAAGCCCATTCCGAGCAAGTCCATCGGTACACTCGCCCAGGAGAAGATCGTTTGAAAGACAAGCAGCAACACCGCTACAAGAATTACGAGACCGAAAAATTTATGCGTCAGTATTCTGTCGATCTTTTCTGAAAGGCGATGTTGCTTGTGATCGCTGTGCCAGACAGATTCCTGAACGACGCTCGAAATAAAATTGTATCTGGCAAATATCTTACCGTGCGAGCCGTCTTCTTCTATTTCTTCAAGAACATACGGCACTGTCGGTTTGGTGCCGAGTACTTCTTTTATTTTTGCCTCTAGTTCCGTCTTTCCCCGTCCGCTCTTAGCGTTGACAGTAACAACCGGCGTTTTGAGCAGCGTTGCAAGCATCTCAACATCGATCTCGTGCTTCTCTTTTTCGAAAACATCGATCATCGTCAATGCGATTACCACCGGCACGCCAAACTCGAACAACTGCATCACGAGATACAGATTGCGTTCGAGATTAGTCGCATCGACGACCGCAACGATCGCGTCCGGCTTCGGAGTGCCCGCTTGCGCGCCTGTAATGATATCTCGTGCAATGTGTTCGTCGAGCGAGGTAGCGTCGAGGCTGTAGAGGCCGGGCAGGTCAATGAGATTGGCGAAGACACCATTCAATTTCCACGGCCCTTCTTTCCGTTCGACCGTAACGCCGGGATAATTTGCTACTTTTTGTTTGAGGCCGGTGAGAGAGTTAAAGAGGGTCGTCTTGCCGGCATTTGGATTGCCGGCAAGGGCTATCGTAATGTGAGGATTAGTTGCACTGTCGTTCATTCATCGCTTCAGTCTAAAGGCTGACCTCTACACCGTCAGCTTCGCTTCTTCGCATGGCAAGACTGTAGCCGCGCACTCGCACTTCAATGGGATCACCAAACGGAGCCATCTTTATCACTCGTACGTCCACGCCGGGAATTACACCCATTTCCATTAAACGCCGCGAAACACGACTCGTACCACTTACATTGGTAACGCGAGCATCGCATCCCACCGGCAGTTCTGTCAGTGTCAATTTCTTAGCTCCCTCAGTTTTTCTTTTCATCTTTCTTGGGTTTCATCTCCCATAAAACGTTGATGATCAACCACTTTCCATTAATTTTGCCGATATGCATATAATCGACCCAATCATGCATTTCACATTTGACCGTCGCTGCCCCACCTGTAATATCAAAGATCGTAACGTCTTTCTGCTGATTCTCTTTAGGCGTTTGTTTGCCAAAACCACCGCGAGTTCCCTGTACCAACGCCATCGCCGTCATTTGTCCTAAAGAGCTTTGGCCCTTATCATTTGTGCGAACGATACGTTTTGCCAAGTCCGGACTCAAAGCACTCTCCATCTTTTCTGCATTGCCTTCGTACCAACCTTCCGCATAATTTAATGCTGTTCGTTTTATCGCCTCACGATCTGCGTCCGTTTGACCAAAACCCGAGATCGCCAATGCGATCAGAAACAAGAAACCAAAGAACAAATTCCCTTTCATCAGAACTCCTTTCCAAATATATTCTAACCTAATTGAAAACCGTTTTCAATTTCAATTAATAAAAAGACTGAACGGTTCTCATATTTGGATACGCAGATTATTTAGAAAGGTTTTTTGGGGGTAAGACCAGATCGGCCTGGAAGTTGCCGAATACGAACCGTAGAGGAATACGCTCGTTCGAGTCTAGCCAGATTTTTGGTGACCGTTTGTCAAAGGTCTCATTGCCCGTGGTGATCGAGATCATCTGCGCCAAGATCTTTTCCCCGCCTAAGGTTATCTCCTCAGGATTTGAAGGCACGAGAATGAAGACATTTGGCTCCGTTTCCCAAAATACTGCGACGCGAGTGTCATTAACCGGATTTTTCGGGTCCTTGCTCGGCTTCAGGTTGAATGAACGCATCGCATAGATCAATGAAAGCAGCGAATGAGTTCCTACAGGCGCATCGACCGAAATTTCCTTACCAACAGAAATGTTTCCCGTTCGGGGGTCAAATACTGCAATCTTATTGAGCCACTTTAGATCCCTGCTAAACCGTGCTTCAACCCATCGAGGAGCAAGCGTATCAGGATCGACCTGAACCTGGATCGAATCGCCAAGTCCGAACATGGTATTTCCCTGTTCGGTGCCCGTAACCGTTGCAGTCAACAGCAAGCTGTCCTCATTGTTAAATAATTTTCTCTCTTTCGCAGAGAGAGTAATCACCGCTATCTTCTTTCCGCTCTCAGACACATCATAGTTGAGCGTTTCACCGAGAGCAAAACCCAATTCGGGTAAAATCGGCTGGTTTTCGATGTAAGGCGGCGGCGTTGGTTTTGGCGGTGGAGTAACCGCAGGCGATGGTGTCTTGGGCGTTTCGGGTGTCGGTGCGGCTGTTGGCTTTGGTATCTGAATGGCCGCTATTGACGCATTAACGATGCCTTTCGCCGTCTTAAATCGAATAAGGACCGGAATGCTATCCTGATCAGCCGTAAAGTTGATCTTCAAATCCTTGATTCCGATCGCCGCAAGATAATCACTCTGAACCTCGCTCACTAATGTAACAAACTCACCCGCTTCGGCCTTAACTTTTTCGCTGATCGTGGACCTAAATGTCACGGTGTACCGCTGTCCGTTTTCCAACAACGGAAACGAGCCCACGCCTCGGCTCTCGCGAATTTTATAGATCATGGAAAGCATGTCAAAACTGGTGGTCGGCGCTTTTAGAAAATTATCGACCGTCTCTTTTGGCTCGACCCCGAAATTTGTCGTTTTGCTAATATAAACAGGCAGCCCGGTATCAACTGCGGCATATACTGTACGCTTTTCGTCGAATTGATAAAAAGCCGCGCTTACAACACCAAGCGTTTTCAAAGTCGATCTAAGTTCTACAACTTGAGTACCGCTAAGGTTGCCGTGCGAAACTACCGCCATCTCTACGTAAGCCCCACTTGTGAACTTACCGACCGAGACGTTGTAAGTAAGTCGTTCGCCCACACGAAAGCGAGAACGCGAGCTGACAACCGAATCAGCCGTGCCCTGTGCTGCTGCGGAATTCGAAAAATAAGAGCAGGAGCAAACCGCGACCAATATCGCGATGAACACGTGACGGCTGCTGATAGACACTCGACTATTTCTTGTTCTCATTAATGGGTCGTTATAGTTTCACCGATGATCCGTCTTACGGCTTCTAATCGGTCGTTTGCTTGAATGATCGGCCGGCCGATAACTGCAAAATCGGCCCCGTCCTTTATCGCTTCGGTAAATGTTTTAACACGCTTTTGATCGTCTTTAGTTGCAAACTGTCTGATTCCCGGTGTGACGATCAGAAAATCAGGTTTCGTCATTGCTTCTCTGACTGCCGCGATCTCCTGGGGCGAAGCTACGACACCGTCAAGTCCGCAATCGGCAGCCAGTTTTGCCAGTTTTACAACTTGCTCTTGTACGCCGCAAGTTATCCCGATCTCATCAAGAACTGACTGTGTCGAACTCGTTAGGATAGTCACGCCTATAATAAGCGGACGAACCAGTCCTTCCTTTTCACAAACCAGCCGAACTTCATCGACAGTTCTTTTCATCATTTCCGAACCGCCGAGCGTGTGAACATTCAACATCCAGACGCCGAGCCTCGCAGCTTCGATGGCGGCATTTGCAACCGTATTCGGAATATCGTGAAACTTCAGATCGAGAAATATCTTGAGTCCCGAATCAGTAAGCTCCTTCACAAATGAAGATCCTGCGGCGGTAAATACCTGCGAACCGATCTTAAATGCTCCAACCTCGCCACGCAATTCCCTCACGATCTCTCGTGCCTCCTCAGCCGTCGGCACATCAAGAGCCACGATGATCCGCTCTTTTGGGCTTAATGATGGATATTCTGAGGCGAAGGGCTTCGTCATTCTTAGTCGAGGTCAAGGGGATTTCTGAAAGGCTTGTCTGAGTCAGTATCGGCCCGCTTTAGGGCTTCCTGAAATTTCTCTTCTAATAATCTCTCGCGATCTTTCATCGATGACATTTCCTGAGCAAATATCTGTTCGCGGTGCTCTTTCTGCTTGTTCAATTCGCCTTTTAAATCCTCAAAAGACCCATGCACTTTTTTCTTCTCCTCGTGAGCGAGAAGTGCTCCCGTACTAGCATCGACCGTCAATTTCGCTTCGCAGCAAGGGCATGTCAACGTGTATCTTTCCATAACCGATACAGATTATACAACAAAAGCCTATTATTCCGCCTTTTTAGGATCGGTATTAGTCTCTGTCGTACCAGTTGCCGGAACCAATTTAAGAAACTGATCTGCTGTCGCGAGTTTCACATTTGGGATTCGATCTGTCGTAATGTTTACCACTTGAGCGCTTCTCAGGACTATCGACAACGACCTGTTCTTTTCGTCGATGGTGGTCGATTCAACTTTTAGCAGCTTCGGATGTTTCTTCCAGATACGCACTTCATACAACTTCCCATTCTGAGTTGCTTGAGCGATCTGCGAATCTTCAGGTGACGGCACAAATTTCAGCACCGGACGCCCCGCGCCAGGAGCTGGAGAAGTTATGGTGTTTGATTGCCCGACTGCTGGAGCAGCGATGGAACTCGAAGTCGCGTTTTGCGTGTTCGTCTGGCCGCCAACTTCCGAATTACCCGAACAACCGCTGCTTAAACTCACCGCGATAAAAATAACAAATAAGAAGAAAGCCTGTTTCATTTTGTTCTTAGTTTGGATGTTAGATTTGTCTTTACGGATTCCCACTCACTTTCAATAATACTGAAATAGATCGAGTCACGAAAACGCCCGGTGTCACATATAACATGATTGCGAAAAACGCCCTCTTCCTTCGCTCCGAGCCTCAATATCGCATTTCTCGATTTCTCATTCAGCACGTCGGTTTTCAATTCGAGGCGAATGCACTTCCACACTTCAAAAGCATGAGTAAGCATCAGCAGCTTAGCTTCGGTATTTACCGCGGTTCGTTGCCACGCCGGATCGATCCAAGTCCAGCCGATCTCCGCCCTGCGATTCTGAACGTCGATATTACCAAGTCGTGTCGAACCAATTACTTTGCCCGACGAACGTTCGACGGTTACAAACGGCAAAGCTACGCCCTTATTTTGATCAGCAATCGCAATTTCGATATAGCTTTGCATGTCGTCGCGCGAACTAACATTCATCGGATTTAAACGCCACAACGATTCATCCTGGCCTGCTTCCCACAGGCCATCCAGATGCTCCAAAGCCATCGGCTCAAGCCGAACAAACTTACCTTCTAAAATTACCGGCTCAACTTTCATACTTATGTCAGTAGCCCGCACGTAAGTGAGAGCCTGCTCACGTTGAGGAGCCCTTACTTACGTGCGGGCTACTGACACCGCTTTTCCTTAATAAACTTTAAATGTCGTAATACATAGAAAACTCAAGCGGATGCGGTCTTAAACGCAATGGCGTGATCTCATTCTCGCGCTTGTACTTGATCCAACGCTCGATCAGCGAGGTCGTGAAAACATCACCCTTGAGCAAAAATTCATGATCGTTCTCAAGTGCGTTCAAAGCCTCATCCAAACTGCCCGGTAGCGAAGGCACGTTTGCCAACTCCTCAGGCGGTAGATCGTAAATGTCCTTGTCCAGCGGCTCGCCCGGATCGATGCGGTTCTGCACACCATCGAGGCCTGCCATCAACAAAGCGGCAAACGTCAAATAAGGATTGCACGACGGATCGGGCGGACGAAATTCGAGGCGTTTCGCTTTCGGTGACGATGAGAACATCGGAATTCGCACGGCCGCCGAACGGTTGCGTGCCGAATATGCGAGGTTCACAGGAGCTTCAAAGCCGGGTACGAGACGTTTATATGAATTCGTCGTCGGGGCCGCGAGAGCGACAAGCGCCGGAGCGTGCTTCAAAAGTCCGCCTATGTAGAACTTCGCCATTTCCGAAAGCCCTGCATACTGGTCGCCGGCAAAAAGCGGTTCGCCGTCCTTCCAAAGCGACTGGTGACAATGCATACCCGATCCGTTGTCGCCGTAGATCGGTTTCGGCATAAACGTCGCGGTCTTGCCATGAGCGTGTGCCGTGTTTTTGACCACGTACTTAAAGAGCATCAGGCTGTCAGCCGTATGCAGAAGGTTTGCGAACTTGAAATCGATCTCACACTGTCCGGCAGTCGCGACCTCGTGATGATGGCATTCGACATGAATTCCAACCTGCCCAAGTATCGTCGCCATCGTATTGCGGATGTCGATCAGCGTATCAAGCGGAGCTACCGGCACATAACCTTCCTTAGGGCGAATGTGATAGCCGTTATTGATCGCAAATTCGTTGCTCTCACGGCCCGAGTTCCAATGGCCTTCGTCAGAATTCACATGAAAACCTGCCGAATGCTGATCATTGTGAAAACGTGCCTCGTCAAAGATAAAAAACTCGGCCTCGGGGCCAACGTTTATCGTGTCAGCGATGCCTGTAAATTTCAGATAGCTTTCCGCCCGCTGTGCGACCGAGCGCGGATCGAGCCAATAGCCTTCTTTAGTGATCGGATCAACCGCATTTGCGATCAGACACAGCGTCGTGTCTTCGGTAAAAGGATCGATCCAAAACCGTGAAGGATCCGGCACGAGCAGCATGTCCGATTCATGAATAGCCGCCCAGCCGCGAAGCGACGAAGCGTCAAATCCAAAACCGTCCTCAAAGCTGTCCTCAGACAACTGCCCGATCGGAAAAGTAAGGTGATGCCACGACCCGATAAGGTCAGTAAACCGAACAGAAACAAATCGCGCTTCCTGATCGGCGGCAAAAGTTAAAACATTCTTGGGGTTCATTATTTCTCCTGCTAAGTAGAGTAATGTATGTAAATATGACTAAATTCGGCGGAATTTCAAAAATAGTGATAATACAATAACAGTAACAAAGTTTCAAAATGAGTACGGAAGTCCGCTAGGTAAGGCGGATCAGAAATCAACTTTTTGGTCAATCTTCATTTTGGAAACATCAAATTCAACGTTGCCTCCCAGAAAAAACTTTGAGATGGAATTTATATTAAAGATTGGCTTTAGCTTTTTTGTATCGTCAGTTACCAGCGGTTTGCCATCTTTACCCAATCTGTCAAAGTAAAAGATCGCAACACCTGTGTCTGTTTGCGGCGCAACATATTGAACCAACTCTCTCTTCTCCTTCTTGTCATTCGTCAAATAAATGCTCTCTTTAATATCCTCAAATTTTACGTTTCTAAATCTTCGCCCTATCAAAGTTGCACTAGCGTTAGATGATGCAGGTTGAAGAACGACCATGATGTAATATTTCTTACATAACTCACAATCGAGAATGGGTTTGTTTCGTTCGTCGATTTTTGCCTTTTCGCTGGCTCCCAAACTGTCATATTTTTGCCCAATTTGATTGATTCTAACCAAGGCTCGACGCACAATGTCGGCGGAATAAAGCCTTACAATGATTACCGGCGAAACCGATCCAAACGTCATTTTTTCGTTTAGTGCCTTGCTGTCCATTTCAACACCGACCTCAGAGTAATTGAAAGACCAAGGTGATTTGTTTATGATTTTCATGCAATCGTCCAAATTCCACTTGTCTGCAGGTTTTTCCCACGAATTCTGGGCACTAACGGTACCGCACAGCAATAGGCCAAAAGCCAACGGGAAAAGCTTCAAAAGAATTGTTTTCTTGATCATTGAACTGAGGCCTCCAATATATTTTGTGGTTTTCACGGGTTAATAATTCAACATTGTATATGGATATAGCCTAGACATTCAAGGCTGATTTTGTCCCCTGCCAAATAACCAGTAAACCGTACAGCGATGATCAATCCGTCGAAATCAACGAGGACGGCTTTTCAACCTGTTTAATTCGTCTGACCTATTATCTCAATGCTGAAGAAAGATATCTTCTAAGGGATTTGTAGCAACGCAATAACCCCGTCAAATCGAAAAAACCACGTCAAATCGAGAAAGCGGCATTCCCAAAGATGCAACAATGTGCTATGCTGAGGCGTACATTGTCGTAATTACAACGATTTTGCTCTTTGAAAACAAAATGTGAAACAAGATCTGAAGGCAAAGGAGCGTATTTTTTATTATTTCTCTGCGATCTTTGCGGCTTTGCGGGAGAGATGCTTGTCCGGGCAAAGTTTACCCTTCAGAAGATCGAACGAAGAGGTAACCGCTTTATTTGCGGCGTTTAGATTTGCTGTAAGACAATATCTTAGTTTTTTGTAAAATTTACCGGACAGAGCTTTTTTTCGGCTGTAAACAATTGTGAATACAGTCACTTACGTTGTCCGGTGGGGTCACCGGACAAATCCGGACAAGCCGGACAAAAAAAACGCTGGGACAGTGGGACAATGGACAGCGTTTACTACTGAGAACACAGAAAATTAGATCTTATTTTTCTCAGTGATCTCTGTGTGGTCTATGGCAAAAATTTAGACGATCTCGCCCACGAGGTCGTAGTCGTGGGCTTCGGTGATTTTGACGTTGTAGATCGCTCCGATCTGCGGGTCGAGGCTTTCGGGCATGTCGTTAATGAGGATGTAACCGTCGATCTCCTGGGTTTGTCCTTCGAGGCGGCCCTGAAACAAAAGGTCGGATTCTTGTGAAAGACCTTCAAAGATCACAGAAAAGGTTTGACCGATCTTAGCTCGGTTCAACTGCTTACTGATCTTTGCTTGTTCTTTCATCAGGCGGTTTCGGCGTTTCATTGCGATCTTGGGATCAACCTTGTTGGGCAGATCAAACGCGGGCGTTCCATCTTCGTCGGAGTAAGTAAAGACGCCAAGATTGTCGAAGCGGCAGTTTTGGACGAACTGGATAAGCTCTTCGAAATACTCGTCCGTCTCGCCGGGAAAGCCGGTGATAAACGTCGTGCGGATCGCAATACCGGGAACCTTTTCGCGGACTCGGGCGATAAGTTTTTCAAGCGATTCGCGAGTGCCGCCGCGTTTCATCAGCTTGAGAACATTCCTCGAAGCGTGCTGCAGCGGCATGTCGAGATATTTGACAGCTTTTGGCGTCTCAGCGATGGCAGCGAGAAAAGCATCCGAAATATGTGTCGGATAGGCGTACATTACGCGGATCCATTCGATGTCCTCGATCTCGCCAAGAGCACGGATCAACGCGGCCAGAGCATCGACCTCGCCAAGATCTTCGCCGTAGCGTGACGAGTCCTGTGCGATGAGGACAAGCTCTTTGACACCTTGTTTAGCAAGATTGCGTGCTTCTTCAACGATCGAGCCGAAACGCCGTGATCTGAAAGATCCACGCATAGACGGTATCGAGCAGAATGCACAAGGCCGGTCGCAGCCTTCGGCGATCTTGATGAACGCTGTGTGCGATTGCGTAGCGAGCATTCGCGGCGAGTATTCGTCGTAAAGGTATGTAGAAGTCTTGTTGCCGACAGGCGTGATCGTTAGCTGTTTCGCGTCAAATTTCGCATCAGCGGCTTTGAGAATCTCGTTGACCTGCGAAGTGCCGATAAACGCATCAACCTCGGGCAGCTCATTCATCAGGTCGTCGCGGTAACGCTCGACAAGGCATCCGGCGACGATGACGCGGCTCGCTTTGCCATTTGCCTTCCATTGCGTGGCTTCGAGAATAGCGTCGATCGATTCCTGCTTGGCGGACTCGATAAAGCCGCAGGTGTTGACAACGACGGTGTCCGCTTCACCGGCGTCATTTGTTATTTGATAACCAGCCTCGGCAAGCTGGCCCATCATCACCTCACTGTCAACGAGGTTCTTAGGGCATCCGAGACTGACAAATCCGACTTTTTTCATACTGCGTTTCGGCATAGTTCGAAACAATAAGGATAGCACAAAGGTTAGTGCTCGTAACTTTGCGGTCTTTGCACCTTTGCGGGAGACAATTTCCCGCAAAGACGCAAAGGCCGCAAAGAAAAGCTAATCAGCCTTTAAATTCTTTAACCAGGTTTCGATCTCGTCGGCTTCGTCTCGTGAAAGATTCTTTTCTCCGAACCGAACGCGATTGTATTTTTCGGTGATGCTGACAACTTCGGGGATTCCCGACGAATATGCAAATTCGAGAGGTGTCTGGTGAGGCTCGCGAATCCAGCCTTTGTCGGCAAGAATTCGCTGCATGCGGTCGTAAAATTCAATGATCGATGCGTGGCGTTTTTTGAAAAATCGATCCCAAAGGCGTTGCCAGATTGGGAGTCGTTCGATCTTTCGAAAAAGCCAAATGAACAGGAATATTCCAAAGATCGCGGCTGCAACATAGCCAATGCCGTAGGCAATCGCTATGACGCTCGCCTGTAGCCCTTTATCGCCGCGAACATTCTTCCACCACTCGGCCAGAATGTTTTGGGCTTGGTTCAGATACGACATGATGCCGGATTGATATTCGCCAATGCCGTTTCGCACCGAACGGACAAGCGACCGCTGCTCCTGATCGTCATAGGCGACGAAATGTTGTATCCAGAATGTTTCGAGGGCTTCGAGATATTTGCTGATGCTTGCTGTGATTCCGGCGGACGATGTAGCTGCTGTCTGTCCGGAAAACGGCGTCGGGTCGAAAGGAACCCAAACATCTTCACCGGGAAAATAGACCTCGACCCAAGCGTGCGCATTTCGCTGCCGGACAATGGTAACTTCTGCCGCGTCATTGTATTCGCCGCCGTTGAAGCCGTTAACGATCCGCGTCGCGATGCCCTGCGTCCGCAGCATCATCGCCATTGCGGTCGCAAAATATTCGCAATGGCCTTCGCGAACGTTAAACAAAAAATCGGCGAGTGGTTCATCACCGCCGGCTTTTTGTTCAAGCGTGTAGCCGAAGTTGTTTTGGAGAAAGCTTTCGATCGCGCGGGCTTTGTCATAGCGATTTTTCGCCGTTGCCGCGACCGTTTCCGCGAGGTTTGCGATACGCCGATCAAACGCGGGCGGAAGCAAACGGTAATTGCTTACATCGGAGATGTATGGCTTGTCGTCCGCACGAAGCTGAGATGCAGACGGCAGACTTCGATCCGAAAGCACCTTGTAACTTACACGTTCGTAACTGCGCGAATAGGTCAGCGAACCGTAAGCGTCTTTGAACACGACAGGAAAATTTCCCTGAATCGCGACGGCACGCGTCAGTGCAAACAAGACAGGCGTGTCGAGCGGTTCGAGGTAGATGGTTTGGATCGCGCGGTTCTCGCGGCCGGCGGAAAAATCGACTTGAACGAGTTCGCCTTCGCCTTTTTCAAAAGCGATCTTTGTGCCGGTTTTCGATTTGCTCCAGGACTTGTTATCAAAAGTGTCGAGTGCGACTCCGCGAAAATAAAGTCCGCTGTCTGCGTTGGCGCTGCCTTCCAGTTTGACACGCATCACGACTTCGTTGCTTTGCTGAATCTGGCCGATGCCGCCGAGACGCACTGTGTCGGAAAAGCCCGACGAGGTCTTTTGCCCGAGCTGATTACCGCCAAAGCCCGCACCGCCTACACGCGGCAAGAGAAAGAACAGCGGCAGTGCAAGCACGATAATAAAAACGATGAGCGTCAACGCCGCAGACGGCAGCCGACGGACTGGCAAAGCGGCTTTCGATTCGGAACTTGGGTCACGTTCATGGACGGTTTCGCCGCTGACCTTTAGTTCGACCGCGTGCGAAGTTTTCCTTATCTCGAACGCAATGATCGCCGACGCCATCACGAGCAGATACACAATAAATGTCAGCAGATAAAGTGCGCTGATGCTCAAGCCCGCCGCGAGCAGCACTTCGAAGAACGACATCAGATAGAGAAAGATCCAATCGCGGTCGCTCTTTTTCTGGAGGAGTTTGATTGCCGTCAGACTGAGGATCATTCGAGCGAGAATGCCCGCGATCGCCGCTTCGCCTCCGGAAAATGTGATGATGCGGAAATGCCACGCGGCAAAATATAGTGGTAGAGCCAGAACGATAAGCACCGTTCCCAGCTTTTCCGATATCTGCCAACGCGAGCCTTCCAAACGCCAAGCAACGATCATCACGGCGATAAATAGACCAGTGCCGGCGATGCCAAACGTCCCCGAAACCCACAGCGACACAAAGCCGCAAAAGACAGCAATGTAGGAAACTAAACGGAAGAATCTTTCGAAATGCATCAATTGGCGGCAACTCCGCTTTTCAATTATATAGCGCCCGAACTGAAAAGTTGCGTTATCTAATTAAAATCCCGCGAGCAATTATCATTAGGAGGTATTAAGATTACCGCAAACCTATACTTAAAAAGCACTCGCGGCGATGATCCAAAACACTAGAATCATCGTCAGTCCCCCGAGACAATCAAGGGCGACATCGGACAGCGAGCCGTGGCGTTCCGGGTAGAAACTCTGCCGGATCTCGTCTATTGAAGCCACAACCAAGACGACTGCGAACGCTCCGGCATGCCAAAATTTCGCCGCCACAAGCAGCGACGAATTGTAGAAAACAATAGAAGCCAGCAGAGCGAGAATCGCGTAACCAGCAAAATGACACAATTTGCGGAGGAAGACATGGTTTTTATTAATTACCTGCGCGTCATCGCTTGGAAACAGCAAATGAAACATGGGAGCGAAATAAATTATAGTTCTCGAAACCGAACCTTTGTTTGACGAAAGATATAAAGTCCCGCTGATCCATAAGATTAAAGGAGCATAGAGCCAAAAATTCTCTTCTTGTAAAAAATCCATTACGCGGACTCCTTACGGTGCGGGAAGATCAGCGAGAAAATGATCGACGCCGAGATGACTGTCAAAATAAACCCGAGCGAGTATGATATCGGGAACTTTCCGCCGAACAGATCATTCAGCCACACCATCTTCAGTCCTACAAATACTAAAACTATCGCCAGTCCGTATTTCAATAAATAGAACTTGTCGATCACGCCGGCAAGCATAAAATACAAAGACCTAAGACCGAGTATCGCGAAAATATTCGACGTAAAGACGATGAACGGCTCATTTGTAACCGCAAAGATGGCGGGTACGCTGTCAACCGCGAATATTATATCCGTTGCCTCCAAGAACAGTAAGGCAATGAACAGAGGAGTTGCATGCCAACGACCTCCAACCTTTAGAAAGAAACTCTTTCCGTCAATTGTATTCGTGACCGGTATGAATTTCCGAAAGATCCTGATCAACAGATTTTTTTCCGGTTCGATCTCTTCTTTGCTGGTAAAAAACATCTTGATGCCCGTAATAATCAGAAATCCGCCAAACAGATATACCACCCAGTGAAACTGCATCAATGCAGACCCCAAAGCGATAAATATTGCCCTAAATACGAGAGCTCCCAGAATGCCGTAGAACAGAACGCGATGCTTGTACTTTGCCGGTATTCCAAAATAGCTGAATACCAGCACAAAGATGAAAATGTTGTCAACGGAAAGTGATTTTTCGAGAATGTAGCCGGTTAGAAATTCAAGCCCGACTTGGTGCCCGATTTCCGCACCAAATTTGCCGGCAGCATATAGATAAAAAAGAAAATTAAAAATTAATGCAAGCGTCACCCAAACGATGGTCCATATCGAAGCTTCCTTAAAAGAAACAACGTGGGCTACGCGGTTGAAAATACCGAGATCGATGGCGAGCAACGCCAACACAAAAGCCATAAACCCGGCATAAAACCACCAATATTCTGCAAATGGAAATAGACTCATTGTTTTCTCCATCGGTACACGCTCAAGCCGTTACCGCTTTGATCGCTGATGAGCGAGCTCGTAGTTAGCTGCTCTTAATAGCACCGTTAAGGATCCTTGCGATCTGCTTAACTGCGGTGATCTCCTCGTCACATATTCGCCTGCCGCCAGCCGGGAAATTAGAATCGCCGCCCGACACCTCAGCAATAAGCGTGCATTGTGAGATCAGGCTGTACTTCTCCTTGGCTCGTTCATCATCATCGAGTGTTTCCAATCCCGCTCTTAGTTTTTCGAGTGACTCTTGGAAGAAATCCTCTTTTGGACTCAGTTCGAGCCAATGGAGTAGTTGATTTAGGTTTTCGTCACTCGGGTCAACGCCTAGATCGAATAGGGAGTCGAATATCATCTGGCGTTCACGTTTTGTTATCCGTCCGTCGGCCCATGCGACCTTAACAAGCGGGAGCAATTTTAGATGGTCGGAAATGCCATTTTTTTCTGTCTTAGAGTTTAGTTGTGACTCCTTTGTGTCCAAACGCGAGAGTCGTTTTTCCGTTTGCTGGAAATTGATTTCTTCGTCTGTGCCGCTGGAGTGGCCGCGCCATAGGCCGTATATCTGTTTTTGGCCGAGGTCGGCAACATAGCGTGTTTGCTCCAGCATTAGGGATGAGATCGCAGCCGTCATGCCCAGCGGAAGGCCATAAAGCCTATCAGCAATATCATTCCACAGCGTCTCCATCACCGAGGCGTGCGGACGAGACGAGAGCCGCGTCATTATTTCAACGAAATTTACGTCATCTTTCAGCAGGCCGTAAATTTCCGCCGTCTTCAGGACCGCATTTTGCTCAAATCTTCCGACTCGGCCATCTACCCAAGCGACCTCGATCAATGGCGTAAGCATCAGTAAAAATGTGTCATCCGATGTACGTCCCGCAGTTTGCAAGAGACTTCGTATTCGTCTGGCATAACCTACAAATTTTCGTTCGCGTGTCGTCTGATTTCGATATGCTTCGATTCCTTGCAATAAGAAATTATCCATTTGCACACTCCTCCTTTTTTTAAGTCTGCAAATACAAAAAGACCTCTTGCAGACTAAAGCCGCAAAAGGTCTCGATATTTCCCAACTCACCGGTTCGCTTGGCTGTTGATGCGAACGTATTGACGATGAGGTGGACCTCTGAGCAAACAGAGGTTTCTACTCCCCTAACAAATTGTGATTTCACTTTATCTAGACTTAATACAGATGTCAAGTGAAGCACAAATGATTTAAATCTTAACCGCTCAGTCGGCTATATTTGGTGGTCTTTTCCATGCGTCGGAAATACTCAGCCTATGCAAGATCGGTTTTAGTGCGCTAGGTCAAAAAGTTCTGTTTGTTGAGAACGTGCAGGCCTTTACAAATTTCTGTATTATTATTTCTTATGGCAATGGCCGAAAGTGGCGAGAAAGAGTTTATTTCGATCGTGATGCCTGTTTATCGCGAAGCGGCGCATATTGGCGAGGTGTTGAAGGATGTCCACAAAGCTCTCGTCGAGGCTGATGTGCGGTTTGAGATCATACTGGTCGAAGACGGTTCGCCTGACGACACATGGAAAGCTCTTGTTGAGCAATCAAAAAACTATCCGATGATGCGTGCCGCTCGTCTGAGCCGGAATTTTGGAAAGGAACACGCACTCTGCGCCGGCCTCGAAATGGCTCGCGGCGACGCTGTCATCGTTATGGATGCCGACGGCCAACATCCGCCGGCGATCCTGCCAAAGATCATTTCAACGTGGCGTGAAAGTGACGCCGACATCGTCGAATGTACAAAGATCGACCGCGGCGAGGAGACGCTTTTCAGCAAAGTCGCAGCGGGAATGTTCTACTGGCTTTGGAACAAGCTTTCGGGCTTTGAGATGCGCGGAGCGTCGGACTACAAACTGCTCAGCCGTCCAGCTGTCGATGCCTATCTCGAAATGGACGAGCGAAATGTTTTCTTTCGCGGCATGACAGCCTGGCTTGGTTTTACTCGTGCTCAAGTACCGTTCGAGGTCGCAGTCCGCGCAGGCGGCAGCACGAGCTGGTCGATCATGCATCGCGTGAAATTGGCACTGACAGGCATCTCCGGATTCTCGTCGTTGCCGCTACAGTTTGTAACATTCACCGGGTTGATATTTTTGCTGTTCTCGGTACTCTTTGGCATTTATACATTGATCCTACAGATCAAAGGAAGCGCGGCGACCGGATTTTCGACCGTCATTCTGTTGCTGCTCGTGATCGGAAGTTTGCTGATGATAAGCTTAGGAATTATCGGTATCTATCTCGCTCGAATTTACGACGAGATCAAAGGGCGTCCGCGATATGTGATCTCGCAGCGGATCGAACCAAATGAAGCAGCGACGCCGCAGAGACGAAAAAACGATAGTTCTGTTCAGCCGCTTTTTGAAATGGACAGTAACGTATAGATATGTTTGAGAATTTTCCAAAAACGCGTTCGGTTCTGCCGCCTGAGTTTCAGGCGATCTACGCCGACCAATATAAAGAGAACCGCGACGGCGGTTCAAAAGCCAGCGGCATCGCACAAAAACTCGAAAGCTGGATGCACCGAAAGGTCGCTGCTGATGTGCAGTCAGGCGCTGAGAAATCAACGCTTGAGATCGGTGCAGGAACGCTTAATCAACTTCCCTACGAGCCAAATTCAAAGCCATACGATGTTATCGAGCCCTTTCACTCGCTCTTTGAATCGTCACCGCTCAAAATCCGCATCAGAAATGTATACGACGATATTTCTGAAATTCCGGCCGACACGAAATACGACCGCATCATTTCGATCGCTGCTTTCGAACACATCTGCAATCTCCCGGAAGTCATTGCACGCTCAGGGCTTTTGCTTACGGAAGGCGGAAACCTTCGCTGCGGAATTCCAAGCGAAGGCACGATAATGTGGAAACTCGGCTACACGCTTTCAACGGGCATGGAATTCAAACGCAAGTACGGCCTCGAATACGAAGTTCTGATGAAACACGAACATGTCAACACCGCCAAAGAGATAGAAGAAGTGCTGAATTACTTTTTTGCCGACGTCCAGAACAGCGTTTTCGGCGTGGCGAAGGCTATATCTTTTTACCAGTTCTACGCCTGCAAGGCTCCGAGGTTTGATCGTTGCTCTAGCTACCTCGCCGACATCGCTTAAAACTTACATTTATTTCTTTTGTTTATCGGGGCCGACCGGAATCATCGCGGCCTTGGAATCGGTGATGTCCAAGACAATGAGAGTTTTTGTATTATTTGCTGTGGAAAGACATAGGCCTGATGGTTTATTAAGTTTTATATTTCCGTCCAGATGATCGTCATCCATCATATTTCCGTTCGTATCAAACACGATCATATCTTTTGTCACGCCGCTCGTAACGTACAGCCGGTTTGCCTGCGTATCGAATTCGCAATCAGGATAAGAATCAATTCCCTGCTCCCAAACCTCGACGGGCCACTGTCGGACAAAATTACCGTCAAGATCGAAGACCTGAATTCGTTTATTTCCTGATTCAGTAACAAAAACAAGACCGGTACCAATGGCGATGCCCATAGGTTCGCCAAATTGGCCTTCGCCTTTGCCGGGCGATCCGAAAGAAGTGAACTCCTCCGTCGCGGGATCAAATTTAACTATGCGGCTTCTCCCCTGATCGACAATATAAAGTTTGCCATCAGGAGCTGTCGCCATGTCGCGTGGGCCGTAAAACTCTACTTCAGGTTTGCTCCATTCTTTTTGGAATTCACCATCCGAGCCAAACCTTAACAACTTATTGTTACTCGCATCCACAACATATATATTTCCATCATCATCGACAGCTATTCCATTTGGCGAATTTAATTCGCCGACGCCTTTACCAAAAACACCAAAGGACAAAAGAAACGCACCATCAGAGTCGAATTTCTGAACGCGGTGATTGCCCGTATCGGCGACATAAAAATTCCCACTGGAATCAACCGCCACACCTCGCGGTCTCGAAAACTCGCCGGGTTTGTTGCCGATTGATCCAACGATCTTCGCATTTGAAAGATCGCCTTCACTATTCGCAGGGCTTGTTTTGTATAATAGATAGACGCTTTTCTGTGAGATGACCTCACAGTTTGTGCAAGTCACATCACTGCTCAAAACCAAAACATCAGCCGGTATCGGTTCCTCTTCGGCCAAGTGATAGAAATTCGCCAGATCAATCCCCTGCATAGTCGCATACCAATATGCGTCAATATACGCAGGACCAGCCACACCGTCCTTTAAATAGATCGGCCTTGCTGGTTGAGCAAGGGCATCCGCCAAAATAATTGGATAGTCTGCATCATAAGCCACCCGGCGTTCGGGCCCGATCCGCCGAAATTCCTTATGAAACGAAACTGCCTGGCCTACCGTTAAGGCCATGAGCACAACGAATACAAAAGTTCCTAACAGTTTAGCCTTCGGCCAACGCCAAAATGCAATCGAGTGTTTCTCTTCTGCGGATTTATCATCAACATCGCCCAACAACCAAGACATTGCCGGAATTGTAAATAACATAAAGAAAACCGGAAATGCCAGCAATCTAAGCGTATGATGGCGGTGTACAGTGATTGCACCGGGCACTATTGAAACAAACAGTCCAAAGATAACAAAAAGCCACCACCGATCGCGGCGAAACTTAAATACGATCAAAATTATCCCAACAACCGCTAAGACAAACGTTGCAACATAAATTTCACCTTCTCCCGTAATATGGTGCCGTTGGAGAGGATCACCTGCAGTCAACAAGAATCGCGGACTCAAGTCAGAAAAATAGCTGGTCACAAATGTCCATGCGATTGTTGACCATGTTCGATCAGGAAGGATGTAAGTCACTTCCTTGAATCTCTTTGAAATTACCGCCTCGTTGGTAAAGTTGAGGACTATTAACGGAATCAGTGTAAAGAAGTAGATAGCCCAAGTCTTTAGTATTCCGCCTATGAGAGCTCTATTTACTGCAAACAACAACATTCCAAGAGCAAACGCGGGAGCAAGTAACCTGCCGGAGGTGTAGGAATAAGTGATAAGGGCGAGCGAGACCGCAATTAAAACGCTGTGCGAAGAACTCCATTTTGCGGACTTGTACGCGTTGTGGAGAAAGAGCAGAAACAAGACAACCGCAAAAACAAACACAAAGTTATCCAAAACAAGTCTGCTAATCTCAAAAAACCACGGCGTCGCCATTGCGGTTAGAGAAACGATAACACCTATTAGCCGACGTTCAGATATTTTAGTAGCCAGCAGCCCTAGTAAAATCATTGCGATGAACACGACCGTCGCCGCAAGTATCCGGGCTGACAAAATACTTGGCGAAACAAAAAGGAACATCGCAGCCAGCAGGTACACGTCTGTCGGATGAGCATAGCCGATAGAATTTCCCGAGTAACACTGAATAAATAGTGGGAAACTATCTCCATTTTCAGCGGTGCCCGTTGTCGCGATCAAATATCCGTTGTAGGCAATGCAGGACTCATCAACGTAGAAACCTGGTGGATTCGTTGATATGCCGGAAAGAAAGATGGGGTAAATTAAAAGGGTGCCGGCGATGATAATCCATCGCCCATGTTTGCCTGAGATACCGGTCGACAACTTTTTTAATAACGACAGTTTGGTATCCTCACTTACCCTTTTTAGGGCTTTCCAGAGCAATTTTAGAAACTTTTGAACTACCGGTATTCAGTACAAATAACCAATTCTTTTTGTTAACCTCAGCTACCGTGATCGAGGTAGGGGTTTCCAGTTTGTCATCACCATCAGGTTTAAATCCTACTAGCGGATTTCCTTCGAGATCGAAGGCAAGTATCTCGTTCGTCTTGCTGCTGGAAACATAGACGGTCTTAGTGTTCTCATCAAAAGCAACATCCGGATATTCATCGGCAGCTCGCGTTAAGACAGCAACCGGCCATTGGTGTATTACCTTGCCCAAAGAGTCGAAGATCTGCACACGACCATTACCCAAATCCGCTACAAAAACCATATCGTCCGCGACGGCGATTCCCGTTACGCCAGAAAGTTGGGACGGCTCAGAACCAGCGCTTCCCCAGATCTTGGAATAGGTTTGTTTTTCCAAATCGAACGCAACTATTCGTGAGCGCCCTTGATCGTCAATATAAGCTTGTTTGTTCGAACCTATTGCAATATCACGCGGACCATAAAACCCTGTATCAGGCCCCTCAAAAACCTTATCAAAAGTTCCATCCGCCTTGAACTTGACCATTTTCTGGGTACCCACATCAACGACATAAATATTGCCGTCTTCATCTGCCGCAACTCCATTGGGAGACTTTAGCACCATTTCGGGTGGGCCTGTTGCTCCGAACTCGATCACAAATCGGCCATCGGCATCAAATTTTTGAATGCGGGAGTTACCAGTATCGGCAACGTAAATATTACCTTTCGAATCAACGGCAAGTCCTTTTGGAGAGGAAAATTGCCCAGAGGTACTTCCGACACCGCCTACAAATACAGACGGTGCACGCGACGGACTTGCGGGTACCGGTGCCCCAAACTGCGACATGTCAGGCCTTTGATTTCGGAAAAGCAAAAAGCCTCCGTCCTGATAGATCACCTGACACTCAGTACATGTGCTTTTGGAGGTCAGGACCAGTGCACCCTCTGGAGGATTCTGACGATCGAGAAGATGTACAAAATCCGCGCGGTCTACACCTTTCGTCGCGCCAAACCACAGTCCGAGCATATATACGGGCTCGCCGGAATCATGAAGATAGATCGGCCTGTCTCCTTCAGCAAGAGCTTTGTCCAAAACCCTTTCATAGGCTTCGTGAAAAACGGTCTTGCGGCTAGGATCGATACCATTTTTTCTAAAAACGATCTGAAATTGGACCGTTTGAACTGCTGTAAACAGCAGCAGAATGCCAAGCATTCCAAATCTGATATAACGCTCGGTTGAAGAAGACCAAAATGAAGCTCGCTTACTCTCTACCGAATCAGATATATCAGCTTTTTCATTATAAATTCCCATTAGCCATGAGATCGCGGGAACTGTTAGCAGCAAGAAAAAGATCGGAAACGCAAGGGCACGCATCGAATGATGTCGTTCAAAGGTGATGGCTCCAGGCAGCATCGACGCAAATGCTCCATACAAAATAAAACGCCACCAGGTACTTGAGCGATGTCGTATCAGAACAATTATTACGCCGAGAATACCAAGTGCAAATGTCCCTACCAGCAATTCACCCATGCCAGCGTTTGGAACGTGATGACGAAGAAGTTCGTCACCTTTAATAATAAAGAAAACTGGGCTAAAATCCTGGATAAGAGCTACAAGAACAGTACCTATATTTTCAAAAAGCGATGCGCTTTTTGAGAGATTTGTGGCCCTCAAAAATCTGCCGGATATGATGAGTGGGTCTTTGAGATACACCATGATCATTGGAATCATAGTGATCGAATAAATCACCCAAACCTTAAAAACATCTAGCAGCTTTCGAAGATTGACTGCAAATATCAATAGTCCAAATACGAAAAGCGGACCAATGACTCGTCCGGTTGCGTAACTGTATGTAATAAGCGTCGCTAGCAGCGATATCGAGAGTACATCAGTGAATTTCCATCGCTCCTTTTTGTGGGCGTTGTAAAGGGAAAATAAAAATAGCACGATGGCCAGAATGAGAACAAACGTCTCCATAACAAGCCTGCTGAATTCAAACAGCCATGGTGTCGCCATAGCCGAAAGAGCAACAATGATACCAATCGACGTTCGACCTGATATCCTCGCGGCCAGAAGTCCCAATAGAAGTATCGCAATAAACACCAATGTCGCAGCAAAAACGCGGGCACTAATAACACTTGGTGAAATAAACGCATATAAAATGGCTAAGGCATAAGGCTGACTTGCACTCATATATTGCGACCAACCCTGTGTGTAGCAATGTATGTAAAGTGGAAACTTAGTACCGTCTTCCTGCTCACCGGTCGTGCCGATCAAATAACCGTTGTAGGCGATGCAAGCCTCATCTATGTAGAAACCCGGAGGATTTGTCGAAAGGCCATAGATCCAAAGGCAGTAAAGCAATACTATCCCCGCTAAGATAATCAGCCCGTTGCGCGAAAAGGCCGCGCCAATTTTATCTACGAACGACATTGTTGGAATCCCTATCTACTTATTTCGTTGTTTTCGATGCTTCCTTATTTGCTTTTGGTACTTCTGTTGTTTTTAGAGCTTCCAATTCAAAGCGGGAAACCCTGTTACTGTTTGTATTGAGAACAAGCAACCATCTTTTCTTATTCGCTTCAAAGACAGCCAATGACGTTGGATTATCCATTTTCTCGTCGCCCTGCGAATTAAAACCACTCATGGGGTTTCCATTTTCGTCAAAAGCCAGAACTTCATTGGTTTTTCCGCTCGAAACGTAAACCGTCCGTGTCTGCTCGTCGAACACAACATCCGGAAACTCACTTGACGTTCGTTCCCATGTCGGAATCGCCCACTGCCTGAGAAATTGGCCTTCCAGATCGAAGACCTGAATTCTTCCATTTCCCAGATCCGCGACAAATACCAAGTTGTCACCGACAGCAATTCCGGTTGGATCCTTAAATTCGCCGTCACCAGTACCCGCAGTTCCCCACGTACGAGAAAATGTCTCTGCAGAAGGGGAAAACCTCGCAACGCGCGTCCGCCCCTGATCAATGATATAAACCTGCTTGTTCTGCCCAACGGCAACATCACGCGGACCATAAAAACCGGTATCCGGCCCCATGAACTCCTTTGCAAAAGTTCCATCAGGATTGTATTTCAGCAGTTTATGGTTACCCGCATCTGTTACATAGATATTTCCTTCGTCATCGGTCGCAACACCGTTCGGCTCCTTGATTTTGCCTTCGCGTTCGCCCGGATCGCCAAAAACTGCTACAAATTTTCCATCCACGTCGAATTTTTGTATACGATTATTGCCCGCATCCGCTACATAAAAACTGCCTTTGTCATCTGCGGTTATCCCGCGCGGCTTTTGGAACTTCCCTGGTGAATTCCCCTCTCCGCCGCGAAACGCAGGAACGGCTTCGCTCGGGTTGATCGGAGCTCGCGGCTCTTCAGGCGGTAATTGAATTTCCGGCTTGGGATCACCTAGTTCATCAGGAACCTTGTAAATGACCATTTTGGCATACTTATTGTCTTTGTCTTCAAAAACGACGTCGAAATATGCCTCAAAAATGGCCTCGTTGATTTTTTTGATGCTTTCGTTATTTTTCCGCAGATTGTTGTCGATCGCGACATAATTTATGCCGTTTTCCTTAAGCAAATCGAAAACTTCCTGAGGATTTGTGGACTCCAGCATTCTGACATAGACCTTATCGCGTTTCGCCGTGTCGTAACCTGCTCCCCATGCGTAATATGGATGTCCGTAAAACAGTTTACGTCCCGCATTGAGGATTCCGTGACTTGTGTATCTGGCGGAAAGGAAAACTGAGTTCGGTGGCGTATTTTCAGCAACCCAATTTACAAGAGGATCTTTTCCATAGACGACTTCGCCCCAATCCGTAGTATGGAAAGGATACAGGTCAAGAGCTCCGCTAAGCGTAACCAAAACCGTCAGAATTGCAGCGGCAATCTTGCTCAAGATCGTCGTTTTCAATATCCTGAGATTCCAAAGCCACCAAAGTCCTGCTCCAACATAAAGGTTTGCGACAACAACCCACACATTAAGGAATTTGTGATTTGTCAGTGCCTCGAGGCTAAACTGGAAGCAGAAAGTAAGAATGATCAAACTTGAAATAGCCAGGAAGAGCCTTCGCTGGAATGACGTGCCGATAATCAATGCAATCGCAATCAGCAACCATTTGAATCCAAAGGTCCAACCGAGATACTCGAGCACTTGTAAAATGGTCGCTTGTTTGCCGAGCGAATAACCCCAACTTACCAGAGAATAACCTGGATCCGGCATTCCTCCGGTCTTTAGAAATATTACCTGCGGCAACGCAAAGATAGCGGTCGCAATACCGAGTGCGACCAACTGCCTTCGTTGCGGGAACAGAACGAATAACACCGCAAGGACAGCAAAAGCCGAAACAAAAATAGCCCCATTCCACATGGGCATCAATCCCAGCAAAACACCCACAAACACGAACGACATTATGCCGTCCGTTCCCTCGCTGAACCATTCGCCCCAGGTTTTTCGCGGCTTAACAGGTTCGCTCGGTGTTTCGTAAATTGGTTCAGATTCAAACTTTGGTTCTGCACGCGAAGCATCGCCAACAAATGATTCCGAGTTCTCAAACTGTTCGGCTTCGGAGCTTATGCTATCGGCCTCGATCTCAAGCGGATCGGTTTTAGTCGAAAAATTTTCACGATCTGTAGGCTCATGCTCGACAGATGCATCACTGTCAGGTTCCTTCTCGCTCTCGCCCAATTCAAGCAAGTCCGAGCCCGATGAAAAATCCTCCGCCTGCATCGGATCGGCAAAAACAGGCCTTTCCTCGGCCTCGCTTTCAAATGTAGAGACAGGCTCACTTCCGGCCATTTCATTCGACCAAGTATTTTGCTCTTCTAATGCAGCAGCTTGGGCCGCAGCTCGATCTAAAGATGCTTGAATCTCGGCAGCCCTGATCGCTTCAGCTCTTTCCTGCTCGGCGCGAAGCCCTGCGGCACGAGCTTCGGCCTCAAGTGCCCTGATCTCGGCAGCCTTTGCCTCGGCAGTCTTATATCGAATGATCAAAAACGTAAGAGCCAATAGGAATATGCCTATGGAACTTGCGAGGTGGCGTTGGTTGGCGTAATTGACCAGCGACCAGACGCCCCAAGTTTCACCGCGATATTGATAGCCTGACGGTATAAAATCGGGGCTTACGGCCACCTTAGCTATGATGGCGGACAGATCCCAACCCAGTGAATCGAAGAATGTATAGAACGAAAGCGTGCCGTGAAAGAAGAAAAGTGCCGCTGCTATTCGTCCGACCACTCGTGAGCCGAAGACCAGTGCTCCGAGCGTCATTACAAGGATCAGCATTGAGCCCATCGACAGGATCGCAAGGATGTTATTGGCAAATGCAGGGCTAAAACCTAGGTATTCAAGGTTGCCGGCCTGAAAATAGAATAGGAAATGGTAACGCATCTTATCGCCCGTAAAGTGCGTAAATTCGGTCGGAAAATTGTGTCCGCGGGCGAAGGACTGCATTATCGAAACGGTTGAACCAAAGTCGCTCGACTGATGGATACCGATCAGCATGTTGCCGTCCTTCATACCAAAAGTGGACAGCATCAGGTAACTTGCCAGCAAAAAGCAAAGGCCGAAAGCTATCCAATCCCATTTCCTGAATTCTGTCTCTGAGCGATCGTTATGTGTGAGTAGAATATTGTTGGGCGGACGAGTTCGGAGCCAATAGATAAGGGCTGTTGACATTACGAAAAACAGAAGGTTGCCCCATGTAAGCGGAGACGAGGTCCAGTAAAAAAGCAAGCCGCAAAAATACGTCCACCAAGTGCTTATAAGCACTCCGGTCAAAAATGCCGCAGCAAGACGATGCGGGATCGACACGAACGTAAAAAACCGCCGGCATATCGAATCGCCGAGGATAAATACCAGAACCAGATAGAGTAAAGCAAACATTCTAAGATGTTGGACAGAGTAAGAAGTGCAGTCGTGTAAGAACTACCCTCGTCTCGTCGTCTCCTGTATTCGAACTATAGATTTAGCAGCAAGGCAATGCAAAACCAGATTTTAGCAGGTTTTTGGGTGATTCTGCAAAAAAGTTGACCGAATTGGTAGTGGCTCACTTTGAAAATTCAGTTAAATTTCCCCTGTGTCCTTTGTGAGGGTTACTTTGTGACCTTTGTGTTTATAAATGATTTCTAAACACAGAGTCCACAGAGCAGGAACACAAAGGTCACAAAAGATTTTCAAACTAAACCACTACGATCAATTACCCGTCCGCTCCATGATTTGCGATATTTTTGAGAGATATTTACGGAACGACGATGGAAAAGAGGATGATAATGCTGAATGTAATTGACGAGGATGTGGATAGAAGACGAGAACCGCCGCCTCGCGTTACAAAAGCCGTGATGCCAAGCTAAATATATGATCTGCAAAGGTTTATCGTCAAAGCGACGAAAAAGCGCCATCTTGCGCCCCAAAAAAGCCATCGGAGACCCTCAAAAAGCCATCGGAGACACCCCAAAAAGCCATCGGAAAAATCTTATATTGAAGGCAATTTCGGCTTTAAAAACGTCGTTTTTTGCATTTTCCACTAGTCGCCCACCAGACAGCTCCGCCGATTTCGCTGCCTCGCCCGCAAAACAGCCGCCTCGACAACCACCGCCAGCCACGAAATGTGTTTGCTGCAATTCGTGCTTTTTAGGGAAAAAGAGCCGTACGGTCATTTACCGTTTGCTATAACCATCGGAGAAGGTAAGGTATAATTTTCCACGTCGAACAATTCCTGATCCCGAACAATGGCATTAAGCTGGAACGAAATTAAGACACGTGCGGTCGAGTTTTCCAAAGAGTGGGAGAACGATTTTAACGAACACGCCGAAGCGAAATCTTTTATGGACGCTTTTTTCGATGTGTTCGGCATCTCGCGCCGCCGAGTCGGAACTTTTGAACACAACGTCAAAAAGGAAGACGGACGACAAGGCTTTATTGATTTTTTGTGGAAAGGAAACATCCTTATCGAGTTCAAATCTCGCGGCAAGGACCTCGAAAAGGCCCACGGCCAGGCGAGGGATTATTTTCCAGGGTTAAAAGACGGCGAGCTGCCAAAGCTGATATTGATCTGCGATTTTGAACGCTTTCGGCTTTACGATCTCGAAGAAGGAACAAACGTCGAATTCAATCTCTCGGAGCTTGTAAACAACGTCCATCATTTTGCCTACCTGCTCGGTTACCAGAAAAGGATCTACAAGGAACAGGACCCGGCGAATATCAAAGCGGCGGAGCTGATGGGAAAGCTCCACGACCGGCTCGAAGAGATCGGTTACGCCGGACACTCGCTTGAGGTCTATCTTGTCAGGTTATTGTTTTGTCTCTTTGCCGAAGACACGACGATCTTTAACAAGCAGCAGTTTCAGGAATTTATCGAGCAGCGAACGGGCGAGGATGGCAGCGATCTTGCCGGAAGGCTGCAGGAACTCTTTCAGGTTCTCAATACGCCAAAAGAAACGCGTTTCACAAATCTCGACGAACAGCTTGCGGATTTTCCGTACGTAAACGGAAAGTTGTTTGAAGAGACGTTGCCGACTGCGAGCTTTGACGCGAAGATGCGTGCGGCGTTGCTCGATTGCTGCTATCTCGACTGGAGCCGTATATCGCCTGCGATCTTTGGATCGATGTTCCAGAGCGTGATGGACCCGAAGGAGAGACGCAATCTCGGTGCTCATTACACCAGCGAGACAAACATCTTAAAGCTCATCAGGCCGCTATTTCTCGACGACCTGTGGAAGGAATTTGAAAGCGTAAAAGACAGCAAGAACAAACTGCAGGAATTTCACCGACGGTTGAGCACGTTGAAATTTCTCGATCCGGCGTGCGGCTGCGGCAATTTTTTGGTCATTACTTACCGCGAACTGCGGCTGCTTGAGATCGAGATATTGCGGATGCTGAAAAAGTCGGGTGAGCAATTTCTGAATGTGGGCGATATTATCTGGCTCGATGTCGATATGATGTACGGCATCGAATTTGAAGAGTTCCCGGCCCGCATCGCCGAGGTCGCAATGTGGCTGATCGACCACCAAATGAACATGCAGATCAGCAACGAATTTGGCCAGTATTATGTCCGTCTGCCGCTAAAAAAATCTGCACACATTGTTCACGGCAATGCGTTGAGATTAGATTGGGCGGAAGTCATAGGCGGAAACGCGACCGTTAGGGAGCGTGCAGGTGGCGACGCAGGCACGCTCGTTCACACTCGCGTTTCCGCCCGTAATTCCGTGTCGCTGAAGGCGACGAATGTAATAGCGTCGGGTGAAACCCGACGAACGGGTTCCGAGCAGATTTCCGTCCCTGAAGGGGACGAACTGGCGGCGGATGGTTCGACCCCTTCAGGGTCGGAATTGGTCACCAACGATAACGTCGGGTTTCACCCGACGCTATTACCTCAGTCCCTTTCAGGGACAAGAGATTTTGATGAACTCTATATCCTGGGCAATCCGCCGTTTGTTGGGAAAGACAAGCGAACCGTCGAGCAAACGGCAGATATGGAGTATTGTTGTTCGGACGTGACGAATTTCAAGACTCTTGATTATGTCTGCGCTTGGTATATAAAAGCGATCAAGTTTATCGAAAACACCCAAATCAAGGTCGCTTTTGTTTCGACCAACTCGATAACGCAAGGGGAACAGGTTAGCATCCTTTGGAGTTATATGTTGAGCAAAGGTGCAAAGATACATTTTGCACATCGAACGTTTCAATGGAGCAATGAGGGTAAAGGGAATGCTGGAGTTTACTGTGTAATAATTGGATTTGGCTTAGGTGAGCCAAGAAAAAGAACGATCTTTGAGTATGAGACGCCTCGCTCCGGAGCATATGTGGTTGAAGCCAATAACATTAATCCGTATTTGATCGACGCCGCAAATATTGTCGTCGTCTCACGCTCTACCCCACTTTCCAGCGTCCCTGAATTAGTCAACGGTAGCAAAGCCGTCGACGGAGGTAATCTATTTCTGAATAGTCGTCAGGAACTAGAAGAGTTTCTTGCTAAAGATCCATCGGCTGCACAGTTTGTTCGTATAATCTATGGCTCTGAAGAATTTATTAATGGTATAGATCGTTGGTGTATTTGGCTTGCCGATACTTCACCAAATGAGTGGCGTAAAATTCCTGCGATAGTCGAACGAGTTCAGGCCGTAAGAGATTTTCGGCTCAAGAGCAAGAAAGCGGACACCGTAAGGATAGCTTCAACTCCGTATTTATTTGGTCAGAACAGACAACCCAATTCTGATTTTTTATTGATTCCTCTCGTTTCATCCGAACATCGTCGGTACGTTCCAATTGGATTTTTCCCTAAAGAAGTTTGCGTTAACAATCTTGTTTCCGTTGTTCCAGATGCAACTCTCTATCACTTTGGAGTTTTAACTTCGGCAATGCACATGGCTTGGATGCGTCATGTTTGTGGCCGTTTAGAAAGTCGCTATCGTTACTCAAACTCTCTCGTTTACAACAATTTCCCGTGGCCGGAAAACCCGACCGAAAAACAGATCAACGCGATTGAAACTGCCGCCCAGAGAGTTTTGGATGCGCGTGCCGAGTTTCCAAAGAGTTCGCTCGCCGATCTGTACGATCCGCTGACGATGCCGCCTGCACTTGTTAAGGCGCATAACGAACTCGACAAGGCCGTCGATCTCGCCTATCGCCCGCAACCATTTACAAGCGAAGCGAACCGCATGGTGTTCCTCTTCGAACTCTACGAAAAATACACCGCCGGGCTTTTTACAAAAACCAGCAACAAAAAGCCACGGAGCAGTCGCAAATAACAACAGATATTTAGCCACAGAGAGCACAGAGATCACTGAGAGCTTTTCGCGGCGGTCTCTGTGTTCTCTGCGGCAATTTAAAGCAGGTGTTTAAAGCATGCAAGCATTTAAAGCGTTTGCTTGTTTAAAGCACTTTTAAAGCGCTCCTTATGCGATTTAAAGCAGGTGCTTTAGACGAGCCGCGGAGCATACAGGGTGGTCAGTTGTTTTAGATCAATTTAAGATTGGCGATTTTTTTGAAATGCCGGCGGTTGTAAGTAACTAATTCGAGATCAAGGGATAGACATGTAGCGGCAATCAGTGCGTCTGCGAGTCGAAGGCCGTCACGGTCACTGTGAATTTCTATGAGTTCGATCGCTTTATCAGAAATTTTCGCGTCGAGACGAATGTGTTCGAAGGTGTTGAGAAAGGCTTTTGCGTCTGCAATCTGTCTCTTATTAGCACCCTGCAAAAATTCGATATATGTGATTGAGTTGATGCAATTGGTGGTCTCTGCCGGTTGCGACGCTTGAACTCCTGGATGTCGCCAATTCACCACAAGCACAGTCGTATCAAGCAGTATGCGCTTCATATCTCAAACTTGCGGTCATTATACTCGCGAATTCGCTCGGCAATTTCTAGTGACTTTCTTATTTCCGGGTCATTTGATTTTTCGATCTTATCAACCCATGCTCGTAATTCTTTTATAACTGGGTCGTCGTCCCATTTCTTTGCGCTTGTCTTTTTAAGGCTGTTCGGTTTTTTCAGAGCCTCGACGAGTTTGCGGCGTTCGGTGACGGGCAGGGCTTTTGCCTGTTTCAGAACTGTTTCAAATGTTGCGGACATAACGATACCTCAAACACATTGTAACATGGGGATGAGCCGCAAATAGAAAAGCCCACTCATATTGAGCGGGCTTTTCTTTAATTAAATCCGGCGACTTCCTACTTTCCCACACCTGAAAGATGCAGTATCATCGGCTCCAGTAGGCTTAACTTCCGTGTTCGGGATGGGAACGGGTGTGACCCTACCGACAGAATCACCGGAAAACTTGTGATCTCAAATCTGCGATTTCAAATTTGAGATCTGATATTTTCAAGAGAGCCCTTACTCACGTGCGGGCTGCTGACACTTGATACCTGATAACTGAATACATTGCAAGTCCACTACTTTTTACTTTCTATCGTCTTGCGTTGCTTTAACATTAAATTTGCTTGTCAACAAATTTTATGGTCAAGCCTTGGGACATTTAGTACTAGTCGACTAAATACATTACTGCACTTACATCTCTAGCCTATCAACGTGGTGGTCTTCCACGAGTCTCACTGGCAATACTAATCTTAGGTCTGGCTTCACGCTTAGATGCATTCAGCGTTTATCCATGCTTGACATAGCTACCGAGCGATACGGCTGGTGCCATAACTCGTACACTAGAGGTCAATCCAACCCGGTCCTCTCGTACTAAGGTCAGATTCCTTCAATATTGCTACGCCCACACCAGATAGGGACCGAACTGTCTCGCGACGTTCTGAACCCAGCTCACGTACCATTTTAATCGGCGAACAGCCGAACCCTTGGGACCTTCTTCAGCCCCAGGATATGATGAGCCGACATCGAGGTGCCAAACCCTGCCGTCGATGTGAACTCTTGGGCAGGATCAGCCTGTTATCCCCGGCGTACCTTTTATCCGTTGAGCGACGGCACTTCCATAAGCGACCGCCGGATCACTAACTCCTACTTTCGTACCTGCTCGACGTGTATGTCTCGCAGTTAAG